>DATIED010000497.1:0-5266 GCA_035455965.1 Spongiibacteraceae bacterium | reverse complement strand
AGGAATAGGTTATGGCCAGCGGCAACGGCCAGATTGTGCCACTTAACCAGAGCAGCGGGCCCGCTAAAAACAACGGGAACAATACAATGACGAGCAACAGAAACAGTAGCGGCCCGAACCAGCCGGCCGCTTCCACCTTGGCCCTGATCCAGTTAATGTCGGAAAGTTGCGCCAGCGTACCGGACCACCACAACGCCGCAAAGCCTGCAATTATTGCGAGGACCAGCAGACATTTTGTGATCTTTGTTTTTGCGGGTGTCAGCGTAGCCGGTACATTCATGCTGTTTGCTTTCCTGTTATTAATTATGCAATCGATGCGATCAGACTCCATCGAGCAAACAAATTCAAGTCGCCTGTAATTCCACCTCTACATCAAGTCACTGGTCCAACACCGACTCGACCATGTTCAAATCGTAATGCGCATGTATATTCGTTGGCGACAATTAACGCCAGAAACTTTTAACTCGCCAATAAAAAAGCCACCCGAAGGTGGCTTTTTTATTTACTTGGTGGTGGAGGCGGCGGGAGTTGAACCCGCGTCCGCTAGCCCTCTGCCATTGGCTCTACATGTTTAGAATCCGTCGATTGATTTAACCCTTAACAGCCCGACGGGCAGGACGTTAAGCGCGATCCCGTAGGTTTTAATCGTTTGGCACCGGGCGGGCCAAGCGCTTAGTCAGATGTAATGACAGTTGGTTTCTCTATCTGACTTCGATCACCAACTGCAAGCAGCCCTTAGGCTGCGAGAGCGTACGTTTCGTCGTTTGCGACTATTTGTTTACAGCTTTGGATTTACGTGATTCGCTGCCATCACGACATGCACCTCAGGTTTTGTTACCAACGTCGAATCCAGATCGCCCCCGAACTCGGCCATTCACTTTAAACGCTGCTATTCAACTTCAGCGCTAAAGTCTTTTTCACTATCCGCACCGATACTCGTAACAAACAGCACCGGCGACAGACACGGGGATGCGGTAGATATTGCGTCTGCCGCATCCCCTTTCCCTCCGCCTAGGAGGGAGTGAACGGTATAAATGGATATACCGTGAACCTACTATGGGCGCGTAGCGCCCGAATTACAATGGTTCTCTTAGAGAATGTTTCTCTAACACGTGCGCCATATCATTTTTGTACAACATAACGCTCGAGCACTCGAATACAGCGTCAATGTTGTTGTTCTTTTGCCCAACTATTTTTTTAGCGTTGCATCCGGCTACATTGTTTGCATCATGCCTGTCTATTTTTTTGCGTCATGCCTGACGACGCGTTGCTTCTCGCGATTCCAGTCGCGCTCTTTTTCGGTCTGACGCTTGTCGTGCAGTTGTTTACCGCGCGCCAGCGCAATTTCCGCCTTCACTAAATGACCTTTCCAATACAATCCCAACGCGATGCAGGTGTAACCTTTTTGCTGCGTGGCGCCGATTAACTTATCCAGCTCGCGCTGTTTCAACAACAGCTTCCGGGTGCGGGTCGGATCTGTCACGTAATGCGTGGAAACGGTTTGCAGCGGGGTGATCTGTGCGCCGATCAACCAGGCCTCGCCATTTTTAAGCAATACATAGCTGTCGGTGATCTGCGCCTTGCCGGCGCGCAGGCTTTTTACTTCCCAGCCCTGCAACATAACCCCCGCCTCGAATTTTTCTTCCAATTCGAAATCGAAGCGCGCCTTTTTGTTCTGCGCGATGGTATTGTTTTGCGGGGCATTTTTTGTCATGGGCGCGCATTATAGAGGGCGCCCCCGGCCTTGAGTATGGGCGCCGGAAAATAAAAACCATTGGAGCGAGTGTTTTGGCGATAGCGCGGCAATCCATCCACGGTAGTTGGCGCAGCCAGTGGACCTTTATTCTGGCAGCGACCAGCGCCACCATCGGTCTCGGCAATCTGTGGAAATTTGCGTATCTGGCCGGCGAACACGGCGGTGCCGGCTTCATTCTGATGTATCTGGCGTTTGTCGTTTTGATCGCCACACCGGTATTGGCGGCGGAGGTCGTACTCGGGACGCGCGGCCGCAGCGATCCGGTCCATGCGATCGAGGCCGCGGTGCTGGAGTCCGCGCTGAGCCGCCGCTGGCGCTGGCTCGGTTGGCTCAGCTGCATTGCCGGGCTGCTGATTCTGTCTTATTTAAGCGTGATCGGCGGCTGGATCATCGCCTACTGCCGCTGGCTGTACGAGGGCGATCTGGCCGCGACCAGCGCACGTCAGGTCGGCGAGCTATTCGCGCAATTGCTCGTCGACGGCGGCCGCCAGACCGGGTTGCACGCACTGTTTATGTTTTGCACATGGATCGTGGTGGCGCTCGGCGTCACGCGCGGGCTCGGGCTGGTACTGTCGGTCATCGCCCCGCTGCTGCTGTTGCTGTTGATCGCGCTGGTGTTGAGCGCGATCCGCATGGGCGATGTCGCGGCGGCATTCGAGTTTATGTTCGCGCTGCGCAGCGAGCAATTAACTGCCGACAGCGCGCTGGCTGCGCTCGGCCAGGCCTTCTTCTCGCTCGGCATCGGCATGGGCGCGATGATCAGTTTCGGCGGCTACGCGCCGGAGCGACGCTCGATCACGCATATGCTGGGCGCGGTGGTGACATTGCATGTGGTCATCGCGCTGCTCGCCGGATTGGCGATTTTTCCGCTGGTATTTGCGCATCGCGTGCAACCGGCCTTCGGGCCGGGGCTGATGTTCGTCACACTGCCGTATATCTTCGGAAATCTGCCCTACGGTGCGGTGCTGGGCACGGTATTTTTCCTGATGGTGTTGCTGGCTGCGCTCGGCTCGGCGATTGCGCTGCTGGAGCCGACCACCGCGTGGCTGGTGCAGCGTTTACGCTGGCGGCGTCCATTTGCTGCACTAGCGCTGGCGGCACTGGTATGGCTGGCGGGTCTACCGAGTATTTTTTCGTTCAGCTTATGGCCGCAATGGCGGCCGGGCGGCAAAAGTGTGTTTGCCTGGATCGACTGGCTGAGCGCCGATGTGATGCTGCCGATCGCGGCGCTGGCGGTGGCGATTCTGGTCGGCTGGCGCATGCGGCCGGAAGCGATTCACGATGAACTGCTGGCCGCGCATCCGCGCCTGTTCGCGCTGTGGCGGCTGTTATTGCGTTATATTGCGCCGCTGGCGATCGGCATCATTCTGTGCGCCGGCATTTATCGAGTATGGGCTCCGCACTAAAATCATGACCACCCCGCAACCAGTTTTGACGATTCTATAACCGTGACAATTATTCAACGCAGTGCGCTGGTGCCATTTTCGGCCGAGGCAATGTATCAGTTAGTCAACGCGATCGAAGCCTATCCGCAATTTATGGATGGCTGCGTCGGCGCAAAAATTCTCGCGCATGATGAAGGCAGTGTGGATGCGCGCCTCGAGCTCGCCAAAGCCGGCATGCGCTACAGCTTCGTCACGCGCAATCGCCTGCTGCCGCCGGAGCGCATCGAATTGTCGCTGGTCGAAGGCCCGTTCGATAAATTCGCCGGCTACTGGGCGTTTCAAGCATTGCACGAGCATGCCAGCAAGGTATCGTTGCATCTGGAGTTCGAGTTATCGAGCCGACTCTTGAGCTTCGCCGCACGCAAGGTATTCGATGGCATCGCCAATCAAATGGTCGATGCACTGGTGAAGCGGGCGCATGCGTTATACGGACCGAAACAGTGAAAACCGCGCGATGATACGTATCGAAGTAGCGTTTGCATTGCCGGAGCGGCAAACAATTATGGTGTTGGAGGTAGCGGATAATTGCAGCGTGCTCGACGCCGCAAAACTGTCCGGCATCGATCGCGCCCTTGCTGCGGTCGACGGGCCCGCGATCGATGGGCCTGAGATCGATTGGAGCACGGTGCAGTTGGGTATTTTCGGGAATATCGTCGAGCAACCCGCCGAGCACATACTGCGCGACGGCGATCGAATCGAGATTTATAGACCGCTATTGATCGACCCGAAGGCGGTCCGCAAACAACGCGCCGATCACAAAAAACAGCTTCTACAACAACAACGCGCCGTCAAACCAACAACCAATAACTAACAACCAACAACTATCAGTTGGTCGCCGGTGCTGCGGGAGCGACTTCTGGAGCGGCTGCTTCAACCTGCTGCGGCACGACATTGCCATTGAGGCTGCTGAGCTTATCGTCGGTGAAGAACACTGTCAGACGCTGCTCGGTACGCTTGCCCTTTGGATCGAGCAGCGTATAGATGTAGTCCCAGCGATTTTCATGAAATGGATCAGCGATCAGCGGCGAGCCCATCACAAATTGAACCTGGCTGCGGGTCATGCCGGGCTCGAGCTTATTGACCATCTCTTGAGTAATGACATTGCCCTGGTCGATGCTGAGCTTGTAAACCCAGGGGAACTCGAAGGTACTGCAGCCGGCCAGCAGCGTTAACAGCAGCGGCGCAAAAAAAAGCGATTTAAGACGATAAGACATTGGCCAGTGAATTCCACTTGAGTGCCGGGGCGTGAGATAATATCGCAATCGATCGGGCAAAGCTAAGGGAACCCGCATAATGAGGAGAGTCACGTAATGACGGGAGAAAATCAGGAACTTCGGAAAGTCGGCCTTAAGGTCACGCTGCCACGGGTCAAGATTCTGCAGCTGCTGGAGCACGCTGAGGCTAACAACCATCATCTCAGCGCCGAAGACGTGTATAAACATCTGCTCGAAACGGGCGAGGATGTGGGTCTGGCGACTGTATATCGGGTACTCACTCAGTTCGAAACCGCAGGCTTAGTGTCGCGGCATAACTTCGAATCCGGCCACTCGGTGTTTGAACTGGCCAAAAGCCAGCACCACGATCATATGGTCAATCTGGAAAGCGGCGAAGTCATCGAGTTTGTCGACGAAGTGATCGAAAAGCGCCAGCGCGAAATCGCCGACGAGCGTGGCTTCGAGATCATCGATCACAGCCTGGTGTTATACGTTAAGAAGAAAAAATAATTTTTGTACTTTCGAGTTAAAACCTTCCACCTACGATCTCCCCTATTTATAGGGGAGATGTCGCGCAGCGACAGAGGGGTCTGGGCTTCGCGAAGAAATTTTGCGTAGCGTCGAAGAGCAGACCCCTCCGCTTCGCTGGCGCTCAGCACCTCCCCTACTCACGCAGGGGAGGCGAGTCAGAGCACGAGCTTATCTTTCGAGTTACGCAGAAGATCACGCAATAATACGCACTTGCCCTCATCTCAGTGCGTAAAACTCAACATTTCCTGTGCGTGCGCGCGGCTTTGATCGGTGACTGTGATACCCCCCAGCATGCGCGCAATTTCCTCGACCTGCTCCGC
>DATIED010000496.1:0-6113 GCA_035455965.1 Spongiibacteraceae bacterium | reverse complement strand
ATGTACCGGCTGCGATTTATGCGTCGAGCCCTGCCCGGTCGATTGCATCGACATGTTGCCACTGCCAATCAATCAGCACCTCATAACACCCGCACAGGCAACTCACTACAAGGCGCGGTTTAGCGCGCATAACCTGCGCCTGCAGCGCGACGCCATCGAGCACGAACAGCGACGGCAGGCGCGGCGCGAAGCGGCTAAAACCAAAGCCGTCGAAGTGCCATTGGAAGCGGAAACCGCAGCGTCGAGCAAGCAGGAACAAATTCAAGCGGCGATCGCGCGCGCCAAAGCAAAAAAAATGGCAGCGACAAAAAACGTGGGGCCGCAATCATGAGTGCGGATACTCAAGCCGCTGCCAGGAAGTTCGATACCGCACAAATCATGCGCCAGGTATTGCTGGCGCTGCTGCCTGGCGTGGTCGCGACGATTTGGTTTTTAGGTTCAGGCGTCGTCGTGAATATTTTGTTATCAGTGGTCTGCTGCCTCGGCTGTGAGGCACTGGCGTTTTATTTATACCAGCAGGCCATCGCACCGAACCTGCGCGACGGTAGCGTGCTGATTACCGCCGTACTGCTCGGCCTGGCGCTACCCCCATTCGCAGCATGGTGGCTAATTTTACTCGGCGCTATCGCTGCGGTGCTGCTCGCCAAGCAAGCCTATGGCGGACTCGGACAAAATATTTTCAATCCGGCGATGGCGGGTTACGCGGTAATTCTGCTGCTATTTCCAGCGCAGTTGGCGCACTGGTCCAGCCCCGCACCCATAGCCAGTGGTTATACCACCAGCGGCTATGCGCTCGACGGCTACACCATGGCAACCGCACTCGACAGCTTTAAACAAAATCATGCGTTCACCGTCGCCGATTGGTGGCGCGCGCACGCACAATTCGGCAGTTGGGGCGGCTACGGTTGGGAATGGATCAACCTGGCATTTCTCGGTGGCGGCCTATATCTTTTGCAGCAAAAAATATTCAGCTGGCAAATACCGATAAGCGTACTGCTGGCACTCGGACTACTGGCGGCAATTTTTTACGACAATGGCAGCTCGGCATCCGGCGGCTCGCCGTTTTATCACTGGCTGAGCGGCGCCACCATGCTCGGCGCGTTTTTTATCGCCACCGATCCGGCGACTTCCGCAACGACCGCGCGCAGCCGGCTTTGCTATGGCGCGCTGATCGGCGCGCTGATATATGTCATTCGCAGCTGGGGACACTATCCCGATAGCATCGCGTTTGCAATGCTACTCGGCAACAGCGCAGCACCGCTGCTCGACAAACTCGATACGCTGCTTCGCACCGGTAGTGCACGAGCAAAGGGATCCGACGAAGCGCAGCGCATTGAAATAGAAAGACAGCGCGGTGAAACAGGAGCGCAGCATGGCGAATAAGCGGCGCGAACTTTTGTTGTTACCGCTGCTCGCACTGATCGGGGGATTGTTGGTGACCGCTGTTTATATCGTCACCGCGCCCCACATCGCCGACAATCGACAGCGCGCCGCCGATGCCATTTTGCTCGATGCACTGGCGCTGCCCGCCGCCAGTACAACCCTGAAAGCCAACGGTGAAACGCAGGATAGCGAACTGCTCGCGCTGCGCGAGCCTCGACAAATTTATCTGGCGCGGCAAAATAATCGACTCGTTGCGATTATTTTACCGCTGACTGCTCGCGATGGTTACAACGGCCCGATCGATTTAATTGCCGGCATTACGCCGGACGGCAAAATAATTAATGTGCGTGCCATCGGCCACCGCGAAACCGCCGGGCTCGGCGATCGCATCGATATCGACAAGAGCGCCTGGATAAATCAATTTGTCGGTAAATCGTTAACGACACCAGCGAGCGAACAATGGTCGCTAAAAAATGCGGGCGGCACCTTCGACCAAATCACCGGCGCCACCGTGACCTCGCGCGCGGTTATCGAAGCCGTCCATAACGCGCTGCAATATTTCGCGCAACACCGCGCGCAATTGCTGGAGGAAGCCCAGTGAATAATCCGGCGCACGTACATTTGCACTGGTCTCGTTTGACCGGCCTCTGCCCAATGGTGGCTATCGGCCTGACGCCCGGCGAAGCATTACTGTTCGGCGCAGCTTTGCTGCTAACATTGACGTTGACTTCGCTCGGCATGGCGTTACTGCAACGTTGGATCGTCGCGGCGCAACGCCCGCTTGTGAACGCATTACTGGCGGCATTAACCGTGGTACTTCTCGCTTTGCTGCTGCAAGCCGCGTGTTACCGGTACGCGCAAAATCTAACAATATTTTTACCGTTGCTGGTTATAGTCGCGGTATTGCTGCCTGGATCTTCTGCGGATACAACATTTCGCTCCGATAAAACTCTCGGCCATGAATTATCAAATGCTGCGCGCAGTGGCGGCCTCTTTGGCCTGATACTGATAGTTTTCGCAGCGCTGCGCCTGTTCGTACCGATAGAAGCCAGTATTGCATTAAGCCTGATCGCCAGCGGTTTATTGCTGGCGGCAGCGAATAGATTCTATCCGGATAACACCTCGGTTAGCGCACCACCGTCCCCTACCCCTCGCATCAGGGCAAGAGTAACCGGCCCGGTGCGCTGAATGCCTACCGCTGTAATCAAACCGACTCGCATCGCAACTCTTTTGACACGCATCAACTCGCGGTATATATTTCCAGCCGATTATTAATAATTCCTGCCAATAATTATAAGTGCGGCATTTTTAGCGGCAATACGGCCTAACACAGCCTCGATACTCGCGCTGCCGGCGCCCATAATTAAACGAACTCCATAACGAGATCCCCAAGCAGGATCGATACAATCGCGAGGCCCTACCATGAACAATTTATTGATTCGCAATGGCAATGTCGTCGATGGCACCGGCGCGCCGGCCTTTAAAGCCGATGTGCGTATTCGCGATGGCATTATCGCTGAGATCGGCACCGATCTGCAGCCCGGTGCCCATGAAAAAACTCACGATGCCAGCGGTTGTTATGTAAGCCCCGGCTTTATCGAAAGTCACACGCATTACGATGCGGTGATGTGGTGGCAGAACGATCTGGACCCGCTGCCCGGTTACGGCGCCACTACCATCATCATGGGTAACTGCGGCTTCACCGCCGCGCCGGTTTCCAGCGACGCCGCCGCGCGCGCCGAGATGATCAAAATATTTTCGTTCTTCGAAGATATTCCGATCGATCCGTTCAACACCGAATTGCCGTGGGACTGGAAAACCTGGTCCGAATACAAACGTTCGATGGTCGCCAAGATCAAGGTTCCGACCAATTACGCCTCGTTCGTCGGTCATATCGCGATCCGACTCGCGGCGATGGGCATGGATGCGTGGGAGCGCGCCGCGACGCCGGTCGAAATCAGCCGCATGGCGGAGTTGCTCGACGATGCGTTGCGCGCCGGTGCGCTCGGCATGTCATCGAACCTGCTCGATCACGACGGCAGCGATCGACCGATTCCGACCCTGCAGGCCGACGACGCGGAATTCAGTGCGTTGATCGATGTGATCGCGCGCTATCCCGGCACCAGCCTGCAAGTAGTGTTGGATACCTTTATGCGGATGACGGCACCGGCCGGACTGGATCGCATTGCCAGGCTTTGCGAAGGCAAGAATATTCGCGTGCAATGGGCCGGCCTGCCGACCCTGCAATTTCAAAAGGATTTCGGCATGCAGGCGCCGATGCTGGAGTTGCACGAACGCTTCGCCGCCGAGGGACGCGATTTCTGGACCGGCTACGCGCACATTCCATTCACCACCACGCTCGGCGTCGGCCACTCGCTGATGTGGGCGCAATCCAATACCTACGTGTGGCACGAAGTCATTCTCGCCGAAACCGACGAGGCAAAAATTGCCTTGATGCGCGACCCCGATTGGCGCGCCCGCGCGCGTGTATCGATGGATAACGATGTCTACAAATTTTCGCCGATGTCGGATGGCAACCGGCTGCTGTTATTGAACTCCGATAATGGCGCCGGCCCGATCAATTGCACGGTCGCCGAGTACGCCAATACGCTCGGCCTGCATTATTCCGATGCGATGGCTGAATGGTTTATTCGCAACGGCCTGAAATCGACGATTCACCTGGCGGCGTGGCCGATGGACGAAGAAATGGTGGTGCGGCTGATTCGCGACCCGTATTCGGTCGGCAATATTTCCGATGCCGGCGCGCATGGCCAGATGTTGTGTGGCGGCGGCGAGAACGTGGTGTTATTCACCAAATATGTCAAGCAACTGAAATTGATTTCCGTCGAAGAAGCCGTGCATGTGATGACCGGCAAGCTTGCCAAACATTTTTCGCTTGGCGATCGCGGCGAACTCAAGGTCGGCAAACGCGCGGATATCACCGTATTCGATCTCGATGAAGTCGAATATCGCGATATGAAAAAAGTATACGACGTGCCCGACGACAAAGGTGGCAAAACCTGGCGCTGGACGCGCGAAGCGGCGCCGGTGCGGTTGACCCTGGTGAACGGCGTGCCAACGTTTGAACACGGTAAATTTACCGGTGCGCTACCCGGTGCGATGATCGGACCGCAGGTTGCGGCATAGTCATTCGTAATTAGAGAAAAAAGCGCGGCGAGCTTTTCGCCGTGCTATCTACGCGCCCAGTATAAGTACCTGATAACCCAAACAGCAGTGGCGACACGATCGCGCTCGTTATCGCCCATACAACAACGATAAAAACTTCGATCGGGGTGGTCATGCAGTCATTCGTAAAAATTTCGTTTGCCGTTGCCGCGCTACTCATCGGCAGTTGCTCGCAACTGGACTCCGCACCTGCGGCGAACACCGCGACGCAGAATCCCGCGTCCAATATTGCAGCTATAAAACCCGCACAAGTCGATACGGAGCGTTTGCTAAAGGCAAATAACGAGCCGGGCAATTGGTTGAGCCACGGCCGCACCTACGACGAACAACGCTTCAGTCCGCTCGCCCAAATCGACGCCGACAATATCGCGCGGCTCGGCCTCGATTGGTCGTTCGATTTCCCGACCAATCGCGGTATCGAAGCAACACCGATCGTGGTCGACGGCGTGCTGTACGTGACGTCGTCGTGGAGCATGGTGTACGCGCTCGATGCCAAGTCCGGCCGCTTACTGTGGCACTACGATCCCGAAGTGCCGAAACAATGGGGTGTGAATACCTGCTGCGATGTGGTCAATCGCGGCGTTGCGGTGTGGAAGGGACGCATCTATATCGGCACACTCGACGGCCGCCTGATCGCACTCGACGCAAAAAATGGCGAACCGGTATGGAGCGTGCAAACCACGGCCACCGATAAACCGTACTCGATCACCGGCGCACCGCGCATCGTCAAAGACAAAGTGTTGATCGGCAACGGGGGTGCCGAATTCGGCGTACGCGGTTACATCAGCGCCTACGACACCGAAACCGGTGCGCTGGTGTGGCGTTTTTACACGGTTCCCGGCGATCCGAAAAAGCCATTCGAGAATCCCGCACTGGCAATGGCTGCAAAAACCTGGAAAGGCACCAACTATGTAGCCATGGGCGGCGGCGGTACGGTCTGGGATTCGATGGCGTACGACGCCGATCTGGATTTGTTGTATATCGGTGTCGGCAACGGTTCACCGTGGGATCAAACCATTCGCAGCCCCGGCGGCGGCGACAATTTATTTTTATCGTCGATCGTCGCGCTGCGTCCCGATAGCGGCGAATACGTCTGGCACTACCAAACCACACCTGGCGAAATGTGGGATTACACCGCCACCCAACATATGATTCTCGCCGATGTAAGCATCGACGGCGCGCCGCGCAAAGTGCTGATGCAAGCGCCAAAAAACGGTTTCTTCTACGTACTCGATCGCACTACGGGCAAACTGATTTCCGCCGAACCGTATACCAAGGTCAGCTGGGCCAGCAAAATCGATTTAAATACCGGTCGCCCGATTGAAGCGGCGGATGCACGGTATAAGGCCAACAAATCGTCCGGCGTATTATTTCCGCACGCACTCGGCGGCCACAACTGGCAGCCGATGAGTTACAGCCCGCAGACCGGACTCGTCTATATTCCCGCCCAGGAAGCGCCGCTGATTTATGCGCAACAAAAAGGTTTTGAATACAGCTCGAAAAGCTGGAATACCGGTGCCGATCTCGCCAAGCTCGGTCTGCCC
>DATIED010000495.1:0-4969 GCA_035455965.1 Spongiibacteraceae bacterium | reverse complement strand
GGTATCGGTACTTATGTTAAATCGAGCCGGCAGACGCATGCCGAATGCGGCGACAAGGCGAACGACAGCGTGCGTGTTAACGGCACGCAGTTGCGCTGCAAGGTCGTCAGCGAGGGTGGTAATCTCGGTTGCACGCAACCCGGTCGCATCGAATATGCCTTACACGGCGGCCGCTGCAATACCGACTTTATCGATAACTCCGCCGGCGTCGATTGTTCCGATCACGAAGTGAATATCAAGATTGCGTTAAATGCGTTAGTCGCCAGCGGCGATATGACAGAGAAGCAGCGACGCGAACTGTTGAGCAGTATGACGGATGCCGTTGCCGAGCTGGTGCTGCAGCATAATTACCGGCAGACCCAGGCGTTGAGTTTGGCCGAGCGCCAGGCGTTGGTGCGCAGCGGCGAATACGAACGTTTGATCAAGCGCATGGAAAGCAGCGGTCGTTTGCAGCGCGCGCTGGAATTTATTCCCGACGACGAGACCCTATTGGAGCGCAAGGCGGATGGTCGCGGTTTGACGCGGCCCGAACTGGCGGTGTTGATCTCGTATACGAAAGCGCAATTGAAAGCCGACCTGGTGGTGCCGGCGATTGCCGACGATCCGCTGTTGTCCCAAGCTTTATACCGCGCATTTCCCGAACAATTGTGCACCTCGTATCGCGCGGTATTGGATCAGCATCGTCTGCGCGCGCCAATCATCGGTACGCAGATCGCCAACGACATGATCGATTTGATGGGCATCACCTTCGTCGAGCGCATGGTGCAATCGACCGGTGCAAGTGCCGTCGAAGTGGCGCGCGCCTTCGTCACCGCGCGCGAAGTGTTCGATATGCACAATCACTGGCGTGCGATCGAAGCGCTCGACGGTCGTATCGATGCGAATGTGCAACTGGATATGATGGCGGTGGTGATGCGTCTGGTGCGGCGTGCGACTCGCTGGTTTATTCGCAATCGGCGCGTGCATCTGCAACCGTCGCGCGAAGTGGAACGCTTTCGACAACCGATCGCGGAGTTGCATCGGCAGTATCCGGAAATTCTCGCCGGCCGCGTGCTCGAGGATTATTCGGCGCGCAGGCAGCGTTTGTTAGAGCAGGCGGTGCCGCCCGACGTGGCGGAATATGTCGCGGCGGCCAATTTTTTATATCCATCGCTGAGTATTATCGATGCCGCCACCGAAGTGGATAAACCGGTCCGCAAAGTCGCGGAAGTCTATGTCGCATTGGCGCAGGCGCTCGAACTCGATTCCTTCGCGAAACAAATCGCCGATCTGAAAGTCGAGAACCACTGGCAGGCGCAGGCGCGCGAAACCTTTCGCGACGATCTGGAATGGCAGCAGCGCAAATTGGCGGTCGGGGCCTTACTGCATCTCTGTCCGCAGGGCGATGTGCCGGCCTGTCTGCAGCGCTGGTTAAAACAACAACAGACATTGGTGGAGCGCTGGCGCGCCTTACTGATGGAGTTGCATGGCACCGAGGCGAAAGAATTTGCCGTGTTCGCGGTAGCGATCCGCGAATTGCTCGATCTGGCGCAAAGCACTTATCACGGCGCCGCGCCTGATCTTGTCGCCCCTGCGGAGTAGGGCCCTCAGTATCTAAAGGGATGTGCTGAGCTTTGCAAGCGGAGGGGGCCGGTCGCAGTACAATGCTAAATCTGCGCGAGGTTCTGACCCCTCTGTCACTGCGTGACATCTCCCCTATAAATAGGGGCGACAAGTTCGTGCTACTGCTCTCCCTTCTGCGTAAGTCGAGAGACAAGTTTGTGCTCTGACTCGCCTCCCCTGCGTAGTAGGGGAGGTGCTGAGCACAGCGAAGCGGAGGGGTCTGGTCGCAGCACAGCGCTAAATTCGCGCGAGGTTCCGCCCCCTCTGTCACTTCGTGACATCTCCCCTCTTACATAGGGGCGGCGAGATAAGCGAAAAAAAAAGCCCTCGCGAAGAAGGCTGCAAAGCGCTCGTCGGATTGATGTAACCGTCTACGGTTTTATCGGCAACAGCGCGTTCTGTTGCTGCGGTTCGTCGATATCGAGCACGCCGGTGAGCGGGAAGTTAACGATATGCGGCCGGCCGTCGCGAAAGTTCACCAGCGTTATATGATCGATATTGCCGGGCGGCGCGTGATGCGGCATGCCGCCGACCGTGGCCAGGCGAATGTAATCGTGGCCGTTGCGCACGGTATGCTCGTAGTTGTGTTCGTGGCCGCCGAAGACCGTGAACTGACGATTGCCCAGTAACGCCTCGATTTTTTCAAACCCCGAATCGGCAATTTCCCAGGCCGGTTTATGCATGAACACGAAAGTCCAGCGCACATTCGGATTTTTCTCCAGCGTGTGTTTTACCCATTCGATCTGCGTAGCGGAGAAATGCACCGGCGTCGCGGTATTGCGCATTTTTTCGCGCATTTCCGGCGTGATCGAAGCCATGGTCTTGGTCATGAACTCGATCGCCTGCTGTGGATCTTCGCGCAGCTTTTGCTTCACCATTTCGAAACCTTTGCGCATATCTTCCGGCATCGGCGATGGCGGGTCCTCGGTATTCAGGGCGATAAATAATACGTCTTTGTAGACGAACGAATAGTAGTCGGGGCCGTAGCGCAGATGCCAGAAGTCGCGCATCAAATCATTGCCCATATCGTGATTGCCGACCACGCGGAAGAACGGCATTTGCAATTTATTCAGCCGCGCATCCTGCTCGTCCCACATTTTCGTTAAATCGGTTTTATCGTCGGTGTAGCCTTCGATCATATCGCCGGTGTTGATGACAAATTCCGGCTGTAGCAGATTGATACGCGTCATCGCCTGTTCAAAGACGCCGGGGCGAGCGAGGCCGGTACGATCGCCGAATAATGCAAAATCGAAATCGCCGTCGTGCACATTGAATTGTTCGCTGTTCCACGGCTTGGGCGATGGGTCGGCTATTTCATGCTGGAAGGGGGCGGGTTGGCAGCCACTCAAGACATAGCAGGTAAGGGCGATGGAACAGTAACGAGCGATATTCATGCTTAAACCTCGTGATGAAATTTTATGTTTTGTATACCGATAAAGCTGACGCGTATTTTTAGTTTTCTTCACTCGTCCGAATTTTTCATTTTATTCACTCAAAGAAAACAGGCACTCCGTAAATACTTGACGGCGGGGTGAGGGGGAGGTCTTTTGCAGGACATGAAATGGTACTCATCGAAGCTGCGTAATCCGTGAAGCCGACAAGTTCTTCTGGGCCGATAGCACGAAGCCCATTGAATGCTTGCTTCTGAGTCCTGCAAAAGACCTCCCCCTTAACCCGCATTGGCACCCAAGTTCGTGCCGATAGCAGTTGATTTAAAATCTACCTACATAAAGTCCACGGATGCAGTGAATCCCTTTTGGATGTGAATGAGCCTGTGTTGTAATGCCAGTCATGTTTTCACGAAGTCCCATTGAGCGCGCTTTTTCACTGGCCTAAAGGTCCATCTTGAAAGTTGTGGTTAGTGATAAAGACTGTCTTCTATCTTATTGATTTATATTAATTTTAATAGAGTTTAAGCTATTTAATGTAATATTTAAGCTAAATGTTAACGCAGCATGGGTACAAAATAAATAGAAAGCTTCCGACAACCGGGAAATTCCGTGGGAAGCAAGTCAGGAGTGGCGACAATGGATAAAACAATCGAAGCGCCGGCGAGCGCCAGACGTGCGCGCGGTCGACCGGCGCGGCTATCGCGCGAAGCTGTGCTCGAGAAAGCGATGGAATTGCTGGCCGCGGTCGGCAATGTCGAAGAACTGACCATGACGCGGATCGCGCAGGAGCTGGGTGCGGTGCCGATGGCGCTGTATACCTACTTTCCGAATCGCGAAGCGCTACTGGAAGCGCTGTCGGCCGAAACCTTTACCGGCTTCGCCTATGCGGCCAGCCCCAACGATCCGTGGCAGACTCAATTGCGCGGCTGGTTGCAGGCGCTGCAAATCTATCTGCAACGCTTTCCCCATCTGCGCCGCTCGATCGGCTGGAACAACGAGGTGGCCATATCCAGCACCTGGGCCAGGCTGACATTACCGGTTCTGGACGTAATGCTCGCGCACGGACTCGCGGAGCGACGCCTGGCGCTGGCATTCAGCTGGTTCGTCGAAAGCGCCATCGGCTTTTTGATTTTAGTCGGCCGCTCGCCGGATTATCGCCAGCAAATGAGTGCCAGCACGCTCGATCATCTGGCGGCCGAGGATCGGCAAAAACTAATGCAGCTGTTGCCCTATATGAATGCGTCGTCGACCGAAGAATTGATCGAGCTGGGCTTTAATAGCTTGATCAATGAACTCGAACGCTTTTTCGCCGACGCCAAAACCGGCGCTTAACGATGCGATAGCGGAGTACATCGCCGGCCGCTTCTCTATATAATCGCGCGTCCCCGATCATCGCGAGGTTTGCATGTATTCTCTGCTGCGCAGCATATTGTTTAATTTTGCCCCGGAAACCTCCCACCGGCTGGCGCTGGAGTTATTGGATGCCAGCGCCTATGCGCAGCTGAGTAAAGTATTGTTCCCGACAGTCGATGCCGCGCCGGTTAAAGTCATGGGTATCGATTTTCCGAATCCCGTGGGGTTGGCTGCAGGGCTCGATAAAAACGGCGATCACATTCAGGGTCTGGCGGCGCTCGGTTTCGGTTTTCTGGAGATCGGTACAGTGACGCCGCGCCCGCAGGCCGGCAACCCGCAGCCGCGTTTGTTTCGTCTGCCGCGTGCCGAAGCGATCATCAATCGTATGGGCTTTAATAATTTTGGCGTCGATCATCTGGTGGCGCGCGTGCAAAAAATACGGCCGCTACTGCAGCGGCAGGGACGCGTGCTCGGTATCAATATCGGCAAGAATAAAGACACGCCGGCGCAATTGGCCGCCGAGGATTACTTGTACAGCATGCGCAAGGTCTATCCGTATGCGTCGTATATCGCGGTGAATTTATCATCGCCGAATACGCCCGGTCTGCGCGATCTGCAATTTG
>DATIED010000494.1:0-2456 GCA_035455965.1 Spongiibacteraceae bacterium | reverse complement strand
TGATCGCCGCCGAGCAAGCGGTGCGGCTCGGCGGCGATCAGCAAACCGTTTTTACGCAAACGCTGACGGAAATCAAACGTAAAATCGCGCCATAACATTGCGTCTGCGCAAGATGACTACATCCGCTCCTGCTCGATCGTGCGCAGCTCCTGGGCGTAGTTACGACAGTTTTTCCACAACCATTCATCCAGTTGATTGGCATCCTGGCGCGTTTTAGAACGGCCCCCCGAAGACTTCGACTGTTTACCGCTGCTGACTTTATTGTGCGCAGCGCGCTCCGCACTCAGCTGGCGCAGCTTTGCTTTCTCGCATGCGCGCAAATCGGCAGACTGAGCATGGGCGTGTGCAACCAAAACAGACAGGATTGGAATTAACAATAATTTGCGGACAGACATAATACGACTCCTTTCGTATTGAGAGTTACCACGAGAGTTGCTACTACGGAAAATCGCGGCCTTGGATTTCGAACTATACAAAACGCTGAGCGTTGCACCAATCATCCGCTCGGATTACGCGCGGCGATCTCTCGATTTGATTGCCGATGCAATCATCGAAGCGGCGGTCCAGGCTCCGCTGCGCCGATCATCGCGGCGCGCGCATCGTGCAGCGACTGCAGCTCGCGCAGCCATTCGGTGGCCTCGAAGTTTTTATTGAGCGCCCAGCGCGTATCGGTATCCGCCACGAAAATAATATCGCCGGGGAAAATGAAATTCTGCAGATAATTTTTTATCGCATCCGGCGAGTTATTGGAGTAGATCAAGCGGCAGGTAGCGCAGATAACTACCGATTGCTGATCGTCGAGCTTTTTAAAAAATTGGCGATACTCGGTGCGTGCACGGCGCAGCTCAAACACAACGCAGTATATGGACATAGAGCGACCTTCCGGATCAAAAGGAGCAAGACTCGACACCGTACCGTCTCGACGGGCAGCGTCGCAGGGACAACCACCCATGGCGCCGAGCCATTTAAACACTAGCAGAATAATCGCCAGCCGGTGACACTCGCCAAGGGCAATGAGTTTGCAAATCATCCCGCTGGAGAGCGATACTCTGCCGCCAGCGCTCAATCGCGGATGAGCATCTAATGAATCAACTGTACGACCCCTCTCCAGGGCCCTCGCCACTGCGCAAATTGCGCATCTATTGTGCGAGTCTTGGCTGCCTGCTCACCGCGCTGCTGCTCATTGGGACAACCCACCACCAACTCGACGCCAAACTACAGCAATTCAACGACGACGCGACGCACCTGCTTGAAAACGTCGGCAGTCGACTCAGCGCCAGCGTTGCCATGACGCGCAGTTTTCGAGCCCTTTTCGACGCCTCGGATTTCGTCGCGCCCGACGAATTTCAGGTTTTTGCCGCCAGTTCTTTCAAAAATTTCGGCTATGCCGCAGCGGCATTTTACGCGCCGCATATCGACGACTCAGCACGTAGCAATTTCGAAATACCCGCCAATGTGGGCGAGAACCCACGCCGCATTATCCAACTCGATGGCGCAGGGCAGGTGGCCAATAGCCCCGCGCAACCCACCTATTTCCCTATTTTGTATCTGGAGACTCGCAGCGGCAGCGATCGACGCTACGTGGGCGTGGATTTGCACTCGGCCTGGCACGCAGCCATAGAGGAAAGTGTACGCCTGGATGAAGTGCGCGCCGCGCCCGCGCTCGATCCCAACAACGGGGCCACGCTCTTTACCCTGCTGGCGCCGGTCTATCAAAAAAATCATACCGACAACTCGCTGGCGCAAACCAGCGGCATGGTCGCCACCGTTATCGATACACCCCTGCTGCTCAATGCCGCCGGGGCGGACAGCGCTGCTACGTTATCGGTGTCTTTCAGCGCGAACTCCACACTGGCGCTGCCGCTCGGGAAAGCGCCGAACACGGTGACGCGCAATAATTTATTGGCGCTGCGCGAAGCGCGCGTCGCGCGCACGCTGCACGTCGGCAATCAAAGAATTGAGTTAATTTTCACGCAGACGCTATGGCTGCTATCCAGCGATATAGCTGTTCTGTTAGCCGCGCTGGCAACCGGCCTGGCGCTGACCGGCGGCTGTTATTGGGTGTTGCGCGCCCACTGGCTGGCCAGCGTGGCAGCCGCCGAAAACAAAGCGAAAAGCGAATTTCTCGCCATCATGAGCCATGAAATTCGCACGCCGCTGAACGGCGTGCTCGGCATGGCGGAGCTATTGGAAAAAACGCCGCTCTCCGACGAGCAGCGCAGCTACACCCGCACCGTTCAATCCGCCGGCCACACTTTGCTGCAAGTCATCAACGACGTGCTCGACATATCCAAAATCGAAGCGAACCGGATGACGCTGGAAGAGATCGAATTCGATCTCGGCGAGCTGATCGCCGACATCGCCAATATCTATCGAATCTCGCTCTATCAACGCGGTATTTTCTTTGCTGCGTCGATGGCGCCGGCGGTGCCCGAGAAAGTGTGCGGCGATCCGAT
>DATIED010000493.1:0-3988 GCA_035455965.1 Spongiibacteraceae bacterium | reverse complement strand
CAACTCATTGCCCGGCACAAAATAAAACTGCGCGCCGTGCTGCGGCTGATGCAGCTTCTTTGCCTGCACGGTTTTTTTAATGCCGCGCAGTGCAGCTGCCTGCGCCTTGCTGCGCCCCTCAGCCATCGCTTCGGCAAAGTTTGCGAACAGCACCGTGAACCATAGCCATAGCGCGATCGCCAGAATAAAGCCACTCGGCGCCTCGCCGCGACCGCTGAGTGCCTGCGCGTACAACACGCTGGCAATGATGCTGCCGATATACACCACAAACATCACCGGATTGCGCAACTGCACGCGCGGATCGAGCTTGCGAAACGATTCGGCGGCCGCCGGCCATAATAAAACCGGATCGAAGATGCGCAATTTTTTTCTGGCAGGCAATAAACTTTCCACAGCTGACGGCTCTCGATAAACACTGGTCATGATTAACTCTCACTGCTCGTTAACTGCGATGCGGTACTGCGGCGCTACATAGCGCAGCGATCGAAGAAAAACTATCCTTAACGGCTCGACATCAATATGAGATGTTCGACCACCGGCCCCAATGCCAGGCCCGGCACGTAGTTCAACGCGCCGACTAAAATCACGATGCCGATCAATAACACAACAAACAGCGGGCCGTGCGTCGGCATAGTGCCGACACTGACCGCCAGGCGTTTTTTTGCTGCCAGCGAACCGGCGATCGCCAACACCGGCACGATAACGCCGAAACGACCCAGCCATACGGCGATGCCGAGTAGTGCGTTATAGAACGGAGTATTGGCCGACAGGCCGGCAAAAGCGCTGCCGTTGTTATTGGCCGCCGAGGTAAGTGCGTAAAAAATTTCCGAGAAACCGTGCGCACCAGGATTGAGAATGCCGGCGCGGCCATCCGCAACCACCACCGCAAACGCGGCGCCGGCCAACACCACAACCGGCGTCACCAGAATCGCGATAGCGATCATTTTCATATCGTAGATTTCGATTTTCTTGCCGAGATATTCCGGCGTGCGACCGATCATCAGCCCGGCGATAAATACCGCCAGCAACGCGAATATCAACATCATGTACAAGCCGGAACCGACGCCGCCGAATACGACTTCGCTCAACTGCATCAACGCGAACGGCACAGCGCCGCCGAGCGGCGTCAGCGAATCGTGCATATTGTTCACGGCACCGCACGATGCAGCGGTGGTCACCGCCGTAAACAAGCCTGATTCGACTATGCCGAAGCGCGTCTCTTTACCCTCCATATTGCCGCCGGCCTGCAAGGGGCTTACCGCTTGATCGATGCCCTGTGCCGCCAACAGCGGGTTGCCCTGCTGTTCGAAATAAACGGCCGGGATCGCGAACACCACAAATAGCAATGTCATCGCCGTCAACACCGCCCAACCCTGGCGCGTATCGCCGACCATTTTTCCGAACGTGAAACAAAGCGCGGCTGGAATTAAAAATATTGCCAGCATTTGCAGAAAGTTAGCCAGCGGCGTCGGATTTTCAAACGGATGCGCCGAGTTGGCGTTAAAGAATCCACCGCCATTGGTGCCCAGCATTTTGATCGCTTCCTGCGAAGCTACCGGCCCCATCGCCAAGGTCTGCAGTTGTGTACTCGCCGTTTCGGTCGCGACAATACCCTGTGCATCTTTCAGAGGCTGACCATCGGCGCCTGTTTTTGGCGCTTGGTAATGGGTGATATCGAGTGTCGCTACTTCTTTATAACTATCGAAATTTTGAATGACACCCTGACTGACAAATAACAAGGCGAGTACGAATGACAGCGGCAATAAAATAAACAACGTAACGCGTGTCAGATCGACCCACGCATTGCCCAGCGTATTAATGGAGTGGCGAGCGAAACCGCGAATCAATGCGATCAGAACGGCGATGCCGGTTGCCGCCGACAGGAAATTCTGCACTGCGAGCGCCAGCATCTGCGTCAGATAACTCATTGTCGATTCGCCGCTATAGCCCTGCCAATTGGTGTTGGTGACGAAACTCAGCGCAGTATTAAACGCCGAGTCGGCACCGACATTGGCAAGTTGCTGCGGGTTGAGCGGCAGCCATACTTGCAAGCGCTGCACGCTATAAACCATAGCCGCGCCGATCAGCGAAAAAATTAATATCGATAACGCGTAACGCGACCAGTGCATCTCCTCCGAAGCACGCACGCCGCAAATACGGTACAGCACCATTTCAAGCCGGTTAATAAAAATAAGCCGCCCCTCCATGACATTTGCGATGTATGTACCGAGCGGCCTGGCTAGCAACCACAAAATACCGAGTAGCAGCCCGAGAATTAGCCAGCCGTGCAATGTCATCCAGCCGATCTGCGCGCTCATTTAAAATTCCTCCGCTTTAACCAAGGCATAGATCAAATAGATCAGCAAACCGATCGCCACGCTGCCGCTCACCACATACAGCCAAGTCATTGCGGGCCTCCCAATTTTTTACAACTGGCGATCAATCCCAGGATCGCCGCGAACAACAACACGATCCCAGCCACATACACGATATCCATGAACTGCTCCGCCATAGTCTTTACCTGCAGCCAAGACTAGACTTGCGCCTATAAAGTTGTTGTTAAATGCTTGCCGGGCGGTGTTAAGAAGTTGTTAAGACTTTGCGGAGCAGGCGGCGAGATACATTAGGAGAAGCAGCCGCGCCGGGCGCGCGCGCGCGATAAATAGAGAGCGTAAGGGGGCGCCTGAAAAACGTAGCGCGCGCAGAAAAGGCAGAGCAAAAACACGCGAAAAACCGGAGTTTATACGCAATAAAATGAGAAGGGCCGGCCCCGCGAAGCGTTTGCGCAGCGGCTTTTTAGAGGTTCGCTGGAGGAGTGCGGCTAGAGCGCATTATGCAGCGCGATCCACTGCCCTAATACGACAGCTGCCAATAGCAGGGATACGACTTGCCAAAAACGCAGCGGGTTGCGCTCCAACAGCGGCGCTGCCTGCCGCTTCGCCAGCATGCTCTGATTCGGCACGCATAGATCGTGCATAAGTTCCGACAGCGCCTGATAGCGCAGCCTGGCATCCGGTTGCGTGGCTTTTTGCAATGTAAGATCGATCCATAGCGGCAGATCGCTGCGCTGTTCGCGCGCGGCACGATAGCGATACGCTTGCAAATTCTTTAAATGCCGCTGGCGCTGCGGCGACAAATTAAATGGCAATTTACCGGTCAGCATTTCGTATACGATTACGCCGAGCGAAAAAATATCGGAAGAAAAGCTGCCCGACTCGCCCAGCAGATACTCCGGCGCAATATAGTTCGCCGAACCGACCGGCACTATATCGCGCAATGGCGATGCCACTTCTTCCAGTCCGCCGACGTGGACGGTGCCGAAATCGATTAGCTTGATGCGCCCTTCGCGAGTCAGCATAATATTTTCCGGCTTGAGATCGCGATGCGTCATGTGCAGGCGCTGCAAAGCGCGCAACGCACCGATAATTTCGCGCGTCAGATCGCGCACCGTTTCGAGCGCCGGTCGCGGATTGTCGAACAGCCATTGGCGCAGCGTTTGCCCTTCGATGTATTCGCACAACAAATATAGAAATGGACTATGTTGCGGCCGCGGCCACACCTTCATCACCGCCGCGTGCTCGATGCGGCTGCCGATCCACTGTTCGCGGATAAATCCTTCGAGATACTGCGCATCGTCACTAAAACTTTCCGACGGTGCTTTCAGGACGTACAGCTTTTCGTCGACGCTGTTGCGCACCAGATACAGGTGGCTGCGCGTGCCGCTGTGCAGCACTTTCTGCACCGAAAAGCCATCGATACTCTGACCGGGCTGCAGCACCGGCGGTATCGCCAGTTGCGTAAGCTGACGATGTACTTCGTCGATATCCTCCAGCGGCAGATCGACAATACGCACGAGCAGACAGCTGACATTGTCGCTGCTGCCGGCCGCTAACGCCGCTGCAACGATGGTTTGCGCCTGCACTTCGAGCGTTGCCGCGGGTCGCGCCAATAACTCGCTCAATGCCGCATTGTTCAATACGCCATGCAC
>DATIED010000492.1:0-7381 GCA_035455965.1 Spongiibacteraceae bacterium | reverse complement strand
TCGCCGCTCAGTGTGGTGCTGGTGGCGCAGCAATTATTGATCGGCGTTGGTCTGGGTTTCTTCCTGCAATTGATGACACAAACTTTCGTGATGTTCGGCCAGATCGCGGCGATGCAGATGGGGTTGGGTTTCGCGTCATTGAACGATCCGATCAATGGCGTTTCGGTGGCATCGATCAGTCAGTTTTATTTGATGCTGGTGACATTATTGTTCCTCGGTCTGAACGGACACCTCATCATGATCGAGGTGCTCACCGAAAGTTTTTACACACTGCCGGTTGGTGCCGACATCGGCGGCGGCCGCTTGCAGACATTGCTGGGTTGGGCGAGTTGGATGTTCGGCGCCGGCCTGCTGATGTCGCTGCCGGCGGTGACCGCGCTATTGATTATCAACTGTAGTTTGGGGGTTATTACCCGCGCCGCGCCGCAGTTGAATATTTTCGCGATCGGCTTTCCGCTGATGGTATTGCTGGGCTTGATGATTTTGTGGATCAGTATGAATACGGTGCTACCGCAGTTCGAGCGTTATAACAGTGAGGCGCTGCAAGCGATGCGCGCCTGGGTAACGTAACCGGCTGTAGACAGCATGTATCATTGTCGTCGGCAGGCTTTGGTTTGACGGGGTTCTAGCTTAATGCCGGCGACGGGATTAATATTCAGCACACAGGTCTGAAGTTTAAGGGAGCTGAGGTTTAAGGCCCTGGGACTCAAGAGGCAGGCCCGGCAATCATCGGGGCTAGTCATTCAAATTATGTTGCAGTGGTTTGCATCCGATTCACGGAGGCATTAACGCCATGAGCGCGACAGTTACCGCAGTAAGAAGTCCTTTCAGTTCACATGAGCTGGCGAATGCGCTGCAAGCTTTGCTGAGGTTGTTTGCTCGAAGCTTGTTTACTCAGCGTTTGTGGGATCAAATCAAGGGTATTGAATTTGCCGCCAGCGATGTTGTTCCTCCGCTGTACGGTATCTCGTGGTTTGATCGTTCGGCTTACCTACAAACGCACAACCTTATGCGAGAGCGCAATTTAGCGTGGCGAGTACGGCTCGACCGGATTTTCGACTTATCCGGTATGTATGTGGCTCGGCAAATGCTTGGCCGATTACCGCTGCGGAAGCAGCACCAGGATACGATCGGTATCGTATAGGTCGCTACGTTTAAATCACGAAACCCATAACATCGAAGGTATGGGTATGGCGCTTGCAATCGTACTAGCCCTATTAGTCCTCGGCTCCATTTTATTTCACTTCCTGAGCCCGTGGTGGTTTACGCCGATCGCATCCAATTGGCGCATGATCGACGACACGGTTTCCATAACGTTTTGGGTCGCCGGGTTGGTGTTTGCCGCCGTAAATTTGTTCATGGCTTATTGCATAATCCGTTATCGATATCGAGCCGGAAACCGGGCGCATTACGAGCCTGAGAATAAAAAACTGGAGTGGTGGTTAATCGGCTTAACGACGATCGGTATCGTCGCGATGCTGGCGCCCGGTCTGCTGGTGTGGGCGCAATTCGTCAATCCGCCAGCGGACGCTTTAGTCATCGAAGTCGTCGGTCAGCAATGGCGGTGGAGTTATCGTTTTCCCGGCCGCGACGGTGCCCTTGGCGCTGTCGATACTCGCCATATCAGCGCTACAAATCCGTTTGGCATCAGCTCCGATGATCCGGCTGGGCAGGACGATCTCGTGATCGATAATCCAGTGTTGCATTTACCGCTCGGCAAACCGGTGAAAGTATTATTGCGCTCGAAGGATGTGATACACGATTTCGATGTGCCGCAGTTTCGCGTAAAAATGGATATGGTGCCCGGCCAGGTCACCTATTTTTGGTTGACGCCGACGCGCATCGGCACCTTTGACGTGCTTTGCCAGGAACTTTGCGGTATCGCGCATTTTGCGATGCGCGGCCTGGTGGTGGTCGAGCCCGTCGCTGCCTTTCAGACGTGGCTCGACCGACAGCCCACCTTTGCGCAATCTCAACAGATGATCGCCGGCGATGCGGCGGCGGGTCAGATTAAATACACCGTCTGCAGTGCCTGTCACGGCGCGCAGGGGCAGGGCGACATTGCGCAACATGCACCTAAGCTCAGCGGCCAAACGGGCGCGTATTTGCAGCGCCAATTGCAGTATTTCAAAACTGAAATGCGCGGCGTGCACGCGCTGGATATTTACGGCCAGCAAATGGCGCCGATGGCGGCCACGCTGACCGACAGTGCCGCAATCAACGATGTGGTTGCCTATATCGGAACGCTGCCCGATACGCCTGCCGCAGCGACGCTGATGGGCGATGCGGAGCACGGCAAGGCGCTGTATACGACTTGCGCGGTCTGCCACGGCCTGCGCGGCCAGGGCAATCCCGGTCAGGGCGCACCGCGTCTTGCCGGTATGAGCGATTGGTATATGGGCACGCAGTTGAATAATTTCAAAGGCGGCGTGCGCGGTGTGCATCCGGCGGACTCTTACGGTTCGCAGATGCGTTTCATGGCCGCCACGTTGAACGATGAGCAGGCGATCGATGATTTGCTTGCCTACGTGAACACTTTGTAGCGAGGGAATTGTAATGGCACAGATCGCGATAGCTGATCAGGGTTACGAGTCACACGAGCCACATAGTTTCGTCACTCGTTATATCTGGAGCCAGGACCATAAAGTCATAGCGATTCAATACGCCATCACCGCCACCGGTGTCGGCCTGGTGGCTTTGATCTTGTCTTGGTTGATGCGCCTGCAGCTCGGTTTTCCGCATCAGGTATCGTTGATCGATCCGCATGCGTATTACCAGTTCATCACGATGCACGGCATGATCATGGTGATTTATTTGCTCACCGCATTATTTCTCGGCGGCTTCGGCAATTATTTGATACCGCTGATGATCGGCGCGCGCGATATGGTTTTTCCGTACCTCAATATGTTGAGCTACTGGTTTTATCTGCTGTCGGTGATCGTGCTGTTGGCTGGTTTTTTTATACCGGGCGGACCAACCGGCGCCGGCTGGACGCTCTATCCGCCGCAGGCCATTCTGCGCGGCACGCCGGGCGCGGAGTTGGGGGTTATCACAATGCTGGTGTCGCTGGCGATTTTTGTGGTGGCTTTTACGATGGGCGGCTTGAATTACGTTACCACCATTTTGCAGGCGCGCACCCGCGGTATGACATTGATGCGTATGCCATTGACGGTGTGGGGCATATTTATGGCAACGGTGTTGGGTCTGCTGGCATTTCCGGCCTTGTTTGTCAGCGCGATCATGATGCTGCTCGATCGCTTGCTCGGTACCAGTTTTTTTATGCCCGCCGTGATTTCGATGGGCACGCAGTTGCCGAACGCCGGTGGCAGTCCGATTTTATTTCAACATCTATTCTGGTTTTTTGGTCATCCGGAAGTGTATATCGTCGCGCTGCCGGCGTTCGGCATCGTCTCCGATTTGTTGAGCACGCATGCGCGCAAAAATATTTTCGGTTATCGCATGATGGTGTGGGCGATCCTCGCCATCGGTTGTTTAAGTTTCGTGGTATGGGCGCATCACATGTATGTCAGCGGCATGAATCCGTATTTCGGATTTTTTTTCGCGACTACGACCCTGATAATCGCCGTGCCGACTGCGATAAAAGTTTACAACTGGATACTGACGCTGTGGCGCGGCAATATTCATCTCACTGTGCCGATGCTGTTCGCGATCGGTTTCATTTTCACTTTCGTGCATGGCGGATTGACCGGTTTGTTTCTCGGTAACGTCGTCGTCGATTTGCCGCTCTCCGATACCTATTTTGTCGTCGCGCATTTCCACATGGTAATGGGCGTGTCGCCGGTATTGGTAATGTTCGGTGCGATTTATCATTGGTTCCCCAAAATTACCGGACGTATGTTTAACGAAAAGCTCGGCAAGATTCATTTCTGGGTCACCTTTCTCGGCGCCTACGCGATTTTCCTGCCGATGCACTACTTGGGCTTTCTCGGCATGCCGCGGCGTTATTATGCGCTGGGCGACACGGCATTTATTCCCGCCTCGGCGCACGAGTTGAATATGCAGATTACCGTGGCGGCGTTGATCGTCGGCGCGGCGCAGCTATTGTTTTTGGGCAATGTGATATGGAGCCTTCGCAAGGGCGAACTCGCCAGCGCCAATCCGTGGGGTGCAACCACTCTGGAATGGCAGACTCCCGATACGCCGCCGCGGCACGGCAACTGGGGCGCAACGCTGCCGATCGTATATCGCTGGGCTTACGATTACAGCGTACCCGGCGCGGCACAGGATTTTATTCCGCAGAATTTACCGCCCACCGACGCACCGTCGGCGGAGACAAAGCCGTGAGTATTATGGCGATGTTTGTGCCGATCGCGCTGGCTATTGTGCTGTGGTTGGCGTTGTTGCAAAAACTGCAGGCCAAGCCGTGGCTGGTGCAAGGTATCGCAGCGGAACCGGGCAACAGTGCAACGCGCTATCCGGCCAAAGTGATCGGCCTCGGCGTTTTTCTCGCGGTGGTCACAGCATTGTTTACGCTGTTTGCCGCCGCTTATCACATGCGTATGGCAGTGCCCGATTGGAGTCATCTGCCGCTGCCAAAAATTCTCTGGTTCAATACCGCGCTATTGGCGCTGAGTAGCATTGCCCTGCAATGGGCGTGGTCTGCAACGGATCGGCCGGCGCCAGGCTTGATCGATATTCGCCGCGGCCTGCTGGCGGGCGCTTCTCTGGCGCTGCTGTTCGTCGCCGGCCAACTACTGGCGTGGCGGCAATTGGATGCCAACGGTTTCTTTTTCAGTTGTACGCCAGCCAGCGCCTTTTTTTATTTATTCACCGGCCTGCACGGGTTGCATCTGGTGGGCGGTTTGTTGGTGTTAGGCAAAACCACGACGAAAATTTATCGCCTCGATTTATCGAATCGTACGGCTGCCGTGGCACCGTTACTGCTCAGTATTAAATTGTGCGCGATTTATTGGCACTTCCTGTTGTTAATTTGGTTGGCGATATTTGCACTGCTGTTCCTTACCTGAGCGAGCTTTACCTGAAAGAGGTGTATCTATGTCACAGCCAACGCCTATCGATAAAAATTTACCGGCGTCCGTCGCTGGCTGGCAAAGTATTGCAAGCGATTGGTCGGCCGATAAACAGGCTTTCGCGGTGCCGTGGGGCAAGGCCATGATGTGGATTTTTCTGCTCAGCGACACGTTCATTTTTACGTGTTTTTTGAGTAGCTACATGACGGTGCGGATTTCAACCACCACGGCGTGGCCCAATCCCAGCGAAGTATTTGCGCTGATAATCGGCGGTCATAGCATCCCGTTAATTTTGATCGCGATCATGACTTTCGTGCTGATCTCCAGTAGCGGCACGATGGCGCTGGCGGTGAATTTTGCCTACCGCCGCGAGCGCGCGAAGACCGCTGTGTTGATGTTAATGACCGCGCTGCTCGGCGCGTGCTTCGTCGGCATGCAGGCTTTTGAATGGAGTAAGTTAATCGCGGAGGGCGTGCGTCCGTGGAGCAATCCGTTCGGCGCGGAACAGTTCGGGTCGGCATTTTTTATGATCACCGGCTTTCACGGCATGCATGTCAGCGTCGGCGTCATCTATCTCGGCGCGGTCGCGACGCGGGTTTGGCGCGGCCGATATGTGCACAGCGGAGATTATTCGATCGTAGAAATCGCCGGCTTATATTGGCATTTTGTCGATTTGGTATGGGTTTTTATCTTCGCGTTTTTTTATCTGTGGTAGACGCCTTTGGGCATCGTAGAGCAGGGGGACGCTGTCATGCAGCACTTGGATGAATCGCAAGAGCACGGACAACAACATCCGATCGGAATTTATCTGAAAATTTGGGCGTTATTGTTTGTGCTTAGTACGTGCTCGTATTTGGTCGACTATTTTCATCTGCAGGGTTACTTGCGCTGGTTTTTGGTGGTTGTGTTTATGTTGCTGAAAGCGGGGTTGATCGTCGCTATATTTATGCACATGCGCTGGGAGCGATTGGCGCTGGCGTACACCATTCTGATACCGCCGCTGTGCTTGCTGGTGTTGATGAGTATTTTGGCCAGCGAAGGCGATTATACGTTTTCGGCGCGCGGTAAATTCTTCGATCATCAAGCGCTGCCTGCAACTAAATCGCTACCGCATAACACAATAGAACGCCCCGCCGCGCAGTAGGTCGTGCGCTTTGCATTGTTGCTTGCCGCAGCCTTGGCTTTGGCAAGCATCCGTTAAGTGCAGCGCTTACGGCAGTGTCCGAATAAAGTTTAGACACTTTTGTTGCCACGCGACCACCCAGTGCGGACCTGCCGCCTCGACGCTTACGCCATTGAGATTCGGGTGTTGCGTTACAACCTGTTTCAGTACCGTTTCCTGGGCATTGTCGACGTCGACGAACAATATATGGTTGCCACTCTGCAATGCTTGCTGGAATTTACGGAAATGGTGGTTGGGTTCCTGGATGCCGCGCAATCCGCCTTCCCAGGTACAAAACCCCAGTAACACTAACGACAGGAAGATAATCGGCACCCAGCCAAAGTTGGTTTGGGTAAAGCCGGTGGTATGCGCGATCGCCAGTGTAAGTAGACAGAGACAGATGCCGATCAGCGCCCCAATAACGGTTGAGCGGACGATATCCGTTTTCATAAATGTCACCACCTGGTGAAGTTTATGCTGTTGAACATCGGCATCGTTGTGACTGAGCACGTGAATTTGTAAGGTGGTGAGTCCGCGACTTTCCAGCTCCTGCTCTACGGATTCCAGATCGTCGAGATTATCGCTGATGAAATAATGTCTTTTCATGACCGGTCCCCTACATTGATTAGCGTCGCCTTGAGTGCGGTTAGGCGCTCAAAAAACTCAATAA
Source organism: Spongiibacteraceae bacterium (assembly GCA_035455965.1). Taxonomy (GTDB): domain Bacteria; phylum Pseudomonadota; class Gammaproteobacteria; order Pseudomonadales; family CAMLJR01; genus CAMLJR01. The sequence continues at coordinate 558 of DATIED010000492.1, read as the reverse complement.
ACGAGGTGCCACTACTGGCTGGGAGAGGTAACCGCAATCGAACGACTGGGTACGGTTGCGGGTATGTAACTCACCTCGCCACCGCAGTATACACCTGCTTTTTGCTGGCGTTTATAGCAGCGCGCCGATAACGATACCGAGCAGGGATCGGACGCGACCGGTCTGCATCGCTGCCGTTAGCCGAATCGGCACGGGCATTGCTCTAACACTGTTCGTCGATTGTTTAGTGCCAATAAATCGGCACCGGCCATAGTCGTCGGCAGCTTTTCCGGGGCTAGCTTTTATCGATAGCTTTCTTATGGCAGTTTTCCAGCGGTGGCGGTGTGGCGGAATCAGAGAGCGGTCAGGAGCGTAGTGAAGAGGCCACCGCGAAGCGTCAGGAGACCGCGCGCGAAGAAGGCCAGATAGCGCGCTCGCGCGAACTCAATACCATGTTTATTTTGATGACGGGCTCCGGCGGTCTGATGGCCTATGGGCCGGCGCTGGTGGTCGCACTGCGCGATCAGATGCGCTTCAACTTCACCTTTTCGCGTGCCGCTGCATTCGATACCCATCTCG
>DATIED010000491.1:0-6972 GCA_035455965.1 Spongiibacteraceae bacterium | reverse complement strand
GAAAGCAACCCGTTGCCTACGGTTATCACACTACGGCCGGCGCTGGGGCAGCGCGATGCGGAAGTCGTACAGCGGCTGTTCGATGATGTGAAAGGCTTGCCCGAAGTCGAGCGCGGAGTGGTCGATCTGCAATGGGTCCAGCGCCTGTATGCGATTCTGGCGATTGGCCGCAAGGTGGCGCTGGCGCTGGGGTTGATGTTGGGGCTGGGCGTTATTCTGGTGGTCGGCAATACCATTCGTCTGGCTATCGAAAGTCGTCGCGATGAAATTGTGGTAGTGAAGTTAGTCGGCGGAACTAATGCCTTCGTCCGTCGTCCCTTCTTATATACGGGACTATGGTTTGGTTTGGGTGGTGGATTGGCTGCTCTGGGCATTTTGGCGGGCGGATTAATCTGGCTGGGCAACCCCATCAGCTACCTGGCCGACCTCTATAGCAGCCAATTTGCGCTCAGCGGTTTGGGCTTCGGACATATGTCGGCGCTATTGTTGGCGGGAGCTTTGTTCGGCTGGGCCGGCGCGTGGTGGGCGGTGCAGCGACATTTAGGCGCCATCGAGCCACGCTGATCGCCCTCATTTCCACCATGGCGTCGTTGGAAAAGGTTCTAGCGCGAACTTTTTTGCTATTAGCACTCTAAAGTTGCGAGTGCTAATATTGGGTCATCAAGTGTGGTGGCCTAGCCAGCATTGAGGAGGACAGCGATGACCAGCAACATAATGACTCTCCAGCCGATGGTGCCGGGCGGCAATCTCAGCGCCTATACCCAGGCCGTGAGCGGCATCCCGATTCTCACCGTCGAACGCGAGCGCGAATTGGCGCGGGATCTGGTTACCAACGGTAATCTTGAGGCCGCACGCGAATTAGTTATGGCGCATCTGCGGTTTGTGGTTCATATCGCAAAAAGTTACTCGGGTTATGGTCTGCCGTTGGCCGATCTGGTCCAGGAAGGCAATGTCGGTCTGATGAAGGCGGTCAAGCGCTACGATCCGGAGCGCGGCGTGCGGCTGGTATCGTTCGCTGTGCATTGGATTCGTGCCGAGATGCATGAATATATTTTGCGCAATTGGCGCATTGTCAAAATTGCCACCACTAAAGCGCAGCGCAAATTATTTTTTAATCTGCGCAGCGCGAAGAAGCGTTTGGCCTGGCTGAGCAACGACGAGGCGCAGGCAGTGGCGCAGGATTTAGGCGTCGACATTCGCGAAGTGCGGCAAATGGAAGGGCGTTTGGCATCGTCGGATATGAATTTCGATGTCGGCGTCGACGACGATGAAGATACTGTCGCACCCATTCACTATCTCGAAGACAAGCGTGCCGATCCGGCGCTGCAACTGGAAGAAAGTGACTGGGAAGAGAATAGCAATCAGCATCTCTCGGTGGCGCTGGAGCAATTGGATGAGCGTAGCCGCGATATTATCGCCAGCCGCTGGTTGGTCGATAACAAAGCGACCTTGCACGATCTGGCGGATAAATACGGTGTTTCGGCGGAGCGTATTCGCCAACTGGAAAAAAATGCGATGAACAAGGTGAAAGCTATTTTAGAAGCTTGAGCCTGATTGCCATGCATAAAAAGCCGCCTTCGGGCGGTTTTTTATTTTTGCTTTACAATATGCGCTCGAGTGGGGAGCAGAATATGGCAAAAACTTATTTATTGATCGCCGCGCTCAACGGCTTTATCGCCGTCGCATTGGGGGCCTTTGGCGCGCATGGTTTAAAGCAGCGGCTGAGCGCGGATATGTTGGCGGTGTACCAAACGGGCGTGCAATACCATTTTTATCACACCTTCGCGCTGCTGGCTGTCGCACTATTACTGTTGCACCTGCCGCTAAACAATATATCGCTAAGTAACGCGCTGCGTTGGAGCGGTATTTTATTCACCGTTGGCATCGTTATTTTTAGTGGCAGTTTATATGTGCTGAGTATCACCGGTATACGCTGGCTGGGCGCGATCACGCCGCTCGGCGGTGTGGCTTTTTTGGCGGGCTGGCTATTATTGGCGCGCGCTGCCTGGTTATGGACGGAAGCGTTTTGACATCCTCTATCAATGAAAATACCGATTTAAACATCGAAGATAATCTTGCCGGCGATGCGGATAAGAAACAGCGTCGCGTGCGCAGCTTCGTGCTGCGTATGGGGCGAATGACGCAGGGCCAACAGCGCGCATTCGACACTTTCTGGCCACAAAAAGGTTTGTCGCTGGAGAATGGGCTGTTAAATTTTCCGCAAACTTTTGCGCGTACCGCACCGGTGATATTGGAAATCGGTTTTGGTATGGGCTGGTCGCTGGTACAAATGGCGAAAGAAGCGCCCCAGCAGGATTATATCGGCATTGAAGTGCACCGCCCCGGCGTTGGTAAATTGCTGCACGACATGGCCGAGCAAGGCGTCGAAAATATTCGCGTTTACTGCGACGATGCAGTCGAAGTGCTACAGCGCTGTATCCCCGATTGCAGTCTGGCCGGCGTGCAAATATTCTTCCCCGATCCCTGGCATAAAAAACGACACCATAAGCGGCGTTTAATTCAGCCAGAGTTCGTGCAGCATCTTCGCCAGAAATTAAGTGTCGGCGGCGTATTGCATATCGCCACCGACTGGCAGGATTACGCAGAGCATATTCTCGCAGTGATGAGTGTCGCCGAAGGCTTCCGCAATCAAGCAGGAAGCGATTATGCGCCGCGCCCGGCGCATCGCCCTACGACCAAGTTCGAGCAGCGCGGCGAGCGCCTCGGTCATGGCGTATGGGATTTGCTGTTTGAAAAAACCAGCTAAAGCTCGGAGGGAGCTTTGTCAGTCGTGTTTGGTTATCTTGTCCAGATAGCCCATTGCAAACGCAGATGCCACAAAGGTCAGGTGGATGATCACATACCACATTAGTTTGTCGTTCTGTGTGTTGGCTGCGTTCATAAATAGCTTCAGCAGATGGATCGAAGAAATCGCTACAATCGAAGAGGCTACCTTGGCTTTTAAGCTCGCCGCGTCCATCGTGCCGAGCCAACTTAGCTTTTCCGCACCCTCGCCGATGTCGAGCTGCGAAACGAAGTTTTCGTAACTCGATAACATCACCATAACAATTAGCCCGCCGACCAACGCCACATCGATCAACGAAAGGATGACCAGGACCAGATCGGCCTCGGCCATCTCGAATATCATTGGAATAGTGTGAATCAGCTCCTGAAAAAATTTAATGCAGAGAGCCAGTAGCGTTAAGCTCAAGCCCACATAAATAGGCGCCAGCAGCCAGCGCGACGAGTACATAAAGCGTTCTATTAACTTTTCCACCTGTACCTTTACCTTGTTATGACGTTACCCTATTGTTAAATACTGGGACGCCGTACTCAAGCGCAGTTTGCCGAATTGCCACAAAATTTTTAATGGCGGAACTTTTCGTATGAAAAACTTTCGTTACGCTCTCGATGCGAGCATCGATGTCGTTAAGTTTCGCGATTTATTGATTCGCTCGACGCTGGGCGAGCGACGTCCCATCGACGATAGCGCCTGTTTAGAGGGGATGGTGCGCAATACGGATATTCTTGCAACGGCCTGGGAGGGCGACCTATTGGTGGGGGTGGCACGCTCGCTGACCGATTGGACATATAGCTGCTATCTGGCCGATTTGGCAGTCGACGTTGCCTATCAGCACTGCGGTATCGGGCGCCGGCTGATCGATGTGACGCAACGGCAATTGGGGCCGCACTGCAAAATTATTTTATTGGCCGCGCCCGCCGCCAACGATTATTACCCGCGCATTGGTTTCGAGCACAATCCGCGCGCGTGGTTATTGGCGCGCGATAGCAAAGTTGTCGATGACTGAGTCATTGGGGCGCGGTTAGCGCCTGTATTGCCGCGGCGACATTTGCGCGCAAGTGCTCGGGATTTATGGTGCCGACAATAACGCCGTTGACAGCGGTATTTTTTAATACGAACTGCAGCGCCGCGATGGGGTCGCTCGAATGCCCCGAGGCAAACGCTTTTTTAATCAATACGCCTTTACCTTGTTGCGCGCAATAATCCAATACTGCCGCTTCATCTGTATGTTCTGGATGGTAGGTTATCATCACCGCGTCGGTCTGAGCGGCTGCCAGCAAACCGCCGTCGACGGTCTTGGTGGAAACGCCGTAGGCGCGCAATAATCCCTCGCGTTTACATGACGCCAGTGTCGCCAATACATCGCTATGGTTGATAACCTGCTCGTCGTTGCCGTCCGAATGAACCAGCACAATATCCAGGTAGTCGGTGCGCAGGCGTTGCAGGCTGCGTTCGATGCTTAGGCGTGTATGCTTCGCGCTGAAATCGAAATGCGATGCACCATCGATGAATTCCTCGCCGACCTTGGTGCAAATCACCCAGTCCTGGCGCTGTCCGGCGAGCAAGTGGCCGAGCCGCTCCTCGCTATTGCCATAGGCGGGTGCGGTATCGATTAAATTAATGCCTGACTCTTTCGCTATCGCGATCAGATTGGCGGCACTGCGATCATCGGGAATGACAAACGATTGTGGATACTTTACGCCGCGATCGCGGCCGAGCTTGACGGTGCCGAGCCCGAGCGGACTAATAAAAATTTCGGTATTACCGAAGCGGCGTCGCTGCATAATTAATTCGCCCGTCGATTAAAAGGAGTGATATTTAAAATAACCATTCCCAGCAGGGCTTGGCGAATTCCGGTCGCGACAATGTTTCCGCGTCGGTGGGCAGCGGCGGCGCGCTCGGTTCGAGCGCCAGCAACGCATCTACTTCATCCGCCATATTCGGCGCCAAGGTTAATTTGGTCGGCCACGCAACGATAACATTCGGGCAATTATCCGCGACAGCCGCGAATGCTTTATCGGGTTTGACCAAGCCTTTTTGTTTTGGCTCGGCGCGATCGATCCGCAACGTAGCCCATTCGGCATTGCTGAAGTCGATCCATGGTAACAATTCGTACAGTTCCTGTTTGCCTTTAGCGATCAACGTCGCAGCATCGAGCGCAACGCCTTCGGTCGCGAGATCGCCGCCCAGATACCATACCCATTTACCATCCTGCAGCGGATGGCTTGAGATGGTGAGGCGCGGCGATGGGTTGCTGCCGGTGCAATGCGCATACAGCGGATACGGATAGTCGTGCTTGATTAATAATTGCTGCAGCGGTCGTCGTTGCGTGGCTGGTGCTTTGCTGCCAATTTTTTGCAGCAGCGCCTCGTTACCTTCGCCCGCACTGAACACAAAACGCTGCGCGGCGATGCGCACCGGTGTCGCTGCGGATAAAAATTGCAATGCTACGATCGAACCATCCGCAGCGCGTTCGAAATTCATGCTGGCGGCATCGGCGCGGTAAATGCGGCCGCGACAATTATCGGCCAGCTTTCTAATTACCGATGGCACATCGAGCACCATATCCACGAGCTTGTATAAATTGCCGTGAAAATCGGCATGCTGAAAAACCGGATGGCGCTCGCTTGCAGCGACGGTTTCGACGCGGCCGCGCGTGAGTTTACTCGCGAAAAAAGAGGTCAGGCGCGAGGTTAAGCTTTCTGTCGACCATAAATAAAAGTGATCGCTGAGTACATTGACGCCGCGCAAGTCGACATCGCCGGCACCTCGCAAACAGCGCCGCCAGTGCTCCGGCATGTCCGCGATGGCTTCGGAAGACCCGGTCAGCATGCCGCTCAGCGCGTATTTGATACCACCGTGAATCATGCCCTGCGAGTTGATGCTTTGGCCGCCGCCCAATTGGTCGCTTTCCAGCAGCACGGCGTTATAGCCCCGTGCGCAGAGGCGATTCAGCAGCCAAAGGCCACCGATACCACCGCCGAGAATGACGACATCAACATCGAAAGACAGCATGGATAGATTGCTCGAACAGAACGGGCTCGCAGTATAACGCGCCGGTTGCAACAGGCCAGTATGTCTTGCGCGGCCGTCTACGCGTAGCGCGGCGCGCGGTTTCGCAGGCATAATTCGCGCTGACATTCTTCGGGCGAGTGCATTTTGCCGATATCGCGTTGGTGTTACACCGCATTATTTTATCTGGCGCTGCCGATTATCGTGTTGCGGTTGTTCTGGCGCGCGCGTCTCGCACCGCTGTATCGACAGCGTATCGCCGAGCGCTTGGGCTTTTTTGCCGCGCCGCCGCAAACGGGCGGTATTTGGGTACACGCCGTTTCAGTTGGCGAAACGATTGCCGCAGCGCCGCTGATTCGCGAGCTGCAGGCGCGCTTTCCGCAGTTGCCAATCACTGTAACTACGATGACACCGACCGGCTCGGAGCGAGTGCGCGCGCTGTTTGGCGATAGCGTGTTTCATGTTTATGCGCCCTACGATCTGCCCGACGCCATCGCGCGCTTTTTGCGGCGCGTGCGGCCGCGCCTGATGATTATCATGGAGACCGAATTGTGGCCGAACTCCGTGCATGCATGCGTGCGCGATGGTATTCCCGTGTTATTGGCGAACGCCCGTTTATCGGCGCGCTCGGCGCGCGGCTATGCGCGGCTAGGTAATTTGACGGCAGCGATGTTAGCCGAGCTGACCTGCGTCGCCGCGCAAAATGCGGAGGACGGCGAGCGTTTCATAGAGCTCGGCCTGCCGCGTTCGCAACTCGCGATCACCGGCAGTATTAAATTCGATATTGCGCTGGATGCCGCGCTGGTCGCGCGCGCGCAGCGCACCAAGGCCGAATGGCAGCAGGGCGGACGCATAATCTGGATCGGTGCCAGCACGCATGCCGGCGAGGACGAAATTTTTCTGCAGGCGCACAAGCAGCTTCGCGAAACCTGCACCGATGCCTTGCTGATTTTAGTGCCGCGTCATCCCGAGCGCTTTAATGGCGTTGCTGCGCTGATCGAGCGCAGCGGATTAAGTTATACGCGCCGCTCGGCTGTGACAGAGGTAACGCGCGATGCCGCAGTGTTGTTGGGCGACAGCATGGGCGAATTATTATTCTTATACGGCTGTGCCGATATCGCCGTGGTGGGCGGCAGTTTTATCGAGCGCGGCGGTCA
>DATIED010000490.1:0-2853 GCA_035455965.1 Spongiibacteraceae bacterium | reverse complement strand
AGTTGCGTTAAATGGCTGCGGAACTCTTTGCTGTCGAGTAGCTGGGGATTGGTGTCGACTGCCTCGGCGGTAAGATTGACGATCGAAGTGGCAATGATGAAGGCAGCAATATCGAACGAGCTGACCGCAATGGCAGCGCGATGGCGCTGCAGTAAATCGCGCACCCAATCCAGCCAGCTCGTCACCTCGATATATTTGCGCACGCTGGCATTGATCAGGTTTTGAAAATCGATTTCGCGATGGTAACGTCGGTAAATGTCGCCGTGTAAAGCCAGCATCCGCAAGTGACGATCGCAGGTGAGATTGACCAGCTCCTGCAGCGTGCGTGGCAGCGAGGTTTCGCTGAGCGTATGTACATAACGCGTTTCAGCGGCGATACGATCCGCTTCGCCGGGTGCTTGTTCCAATAAGACATCGAGCAGCACTGCCTCTTTGTTTGGATAATATTGATAGAACGAACCGATGGTGACGCCGGCAACTTCAGCGATGTGTTTAGTGGTTAATTGCTCCGGCGCTTCGCTTTCGAGAATCTGCAGGCAGGCCTGGCGAATCGATGCCACCAGCGTCCGCGAACGACGCTGTTTTGGCTGGCGGCGCACGCCTGGCGGGACGATCGATAATGGGCTCATGGGCTTTAAGTTATGCCACTGCGCAACGCCGCGCAACTCGCATTTTAGGATTATCGATGACTGCCTATAGCTTTGTTATTTAAAGGTTTATTTGATTACTCCGAGTCGACTCAGGTTTTATCTTGCGGACGCGACCAACACGCCGTGCACAGCGCCGCCGCAGCTCTGCCGCGGATGGGAGCTACGCAATGCTCGACGCTTAATCAGAGGTCATCTAATTTGCTGACATATATGTCAGTGTTGTGTAATCTGCAGCGACGATACGCCAGCAAGGATTTTCCAATGAACTCTCAAACATCGCCTTCCGGGCAGCAGCGCCATTCCGCCGAGCAAATCGCTGCGCTGGTCGAGCGACAGCGCGCGGCATTTAATGCAGCGGGGCAGGTGTCTTACGCGCAGCGCATGGATCGACTGGAACGCTGCATAAAATTATTGATCGAATATAAGGATCAATTTTGCGAAAGCATCGACCAGGATTTTAACGGGCGGCATCGTACCGTCAGCTTGATGGGCGACATTATCGGGCCGATTACATCGTTAAAAACAGTCAAAAAGCACTTAAAAAAATGGATGAAACCGTCACGACGCAGTGCGATGTTTCCGTTTCAGCTGTTCGGATCGAAAGCTTGGGTCGAGTACCAGCCAAAGGGCGTGATCGGCATCATCGGCACTTGGAATGCGCCGCTGTTTACCGTGTTATCGCCGCTCGCTTACGTATTGGCGGCCGGCAATCGCGCGCTGATAAAACCTTCCGAACTAACGCCACGCACGTCGCAGTTGTTGCAGGAAGCCATCGAAAAATATTTTGATAGCTCGGAGGTCGCGGTGGTCAACGGCGGCGCCGAGGTGGCGGCCGCGTTCAGCGCGCAGCCGTTCGATCATTTGGTGTTGACCGGCGGTACCCATGTCGGCCGCGCGGTGATGCAGGCCGCCGCGCAAAATCTGGTGCCGTTGACGTTGGAGCTCGGCGGTAAATCGCCGGCCATTGTCGGCCGCAGCGCCGATCTAAAAATGGCCGCGCACCGCATTGCGGCCGGCAAGCTGATCAACAACGGCCAAATCTGCGTGTCGCCCGATTACGTGTACGTGCCGAAAGAAAATATCGAGCAATTTATCGAACATTGCCGCGCGCATTATCAAACATTGGTGCCCGAGCCTGCAGCAGCTGATCTTACCGCGATCATCAATCAGCGCCATGCGCAGCGCGTCGAGAGTTATGTTGCGGATGCACGGCAGCGCGGCCTGCGTGTGGAAAATTGCGGCGCCCGCGAAAATACCAATGCGCAATACAAACCGACTTTGAATTTAGTAATCGATCCACCGGCGGACAGCGCCATCATGCAGCACGAGATCTTTGGTCCGGCGATGGTGATATTGGCCTACGACGATATCGATCGCGTCATCGACGAGATCAACCGACGGCCGCGGCCGCTGGCGCTGTATTATTTTGGCCGCGATGCCGGCGAGGAGCGCAAAGTATTGAGTAACACCATCTCCGGTGGCGTAACGATTAATGAGGTCGCGTTGCATCCGGGTTTGGAGAGCGCGCCGTTCGGCGGCATCGGCCCGTCCGGCATGGGCAGTTATCACGGGCGCGAGGGTTTTGGCGAATTCAGCCACGCCAAAACCATTTTCAAAATGGGCTGGGGCGATCCGCGTCAGCTATTTGGTATGTCGATGCCGTACTCGGATAAATTGCTGGCGATGCTGGAGCGCTCGCTGCGCTGATTGGTAGCGACAGCTCCGCTGTATTAGATTTTTTCAGCAGTGCTGTCCGCCGGCAGATCGCGCTGCATCGACCAGGTAATGAGTGCGGCCAGCTTTTCGTAACACCAGGTTTTGATATCGAGCAACCAGGCCGGCGTTTCGCGCACCGCTTTATCCTGCCACGCCAGTTCGATCAACCATGCATGCATATTTTTTATTTCGGCGGCGGATAAGACATCGCCGAATGGCGGCATGCCGGCCTCGCTCATCATGCCGTCATGCACGATTTTTTCGAAATTCTGGTGCCATACCGGATCGAGACGGCGCAAATCCGGCACCTGGCCATTGCTGACCGCATTCAAACCGTGGCAGCGCATGCAGTGATCCATGTAGGCTTTTTTGGCTTGTGCGATGGCGAGTTTGTCGATCGGTAAGCGCGCCGGTGGCTCGGGTATCGCGAGGGGCGGCGAGGGCGGCGGTAAAGTCGCGGTACCGCCGAGCTTATAGACCAGCAGCT
>DATIED010000489.1:0-6410 GCA_035455965.1 Spongiibacteraceae bacterium | reverse complement strand
ATGTACCAAACAACAGGAATACCGGACCATCGAGCGCGAATTGCTGCAGGTAAAATGTACCCCACCAAAATGGGATACCACCCACCTTTGCATAGAACGTATTCGGTACGACGTCGCCGTAATAAAACCAACGGAACAGCGTGAACAGCCCGACAAAAATGCCGAAGCAGAGTGCCGGCAGCAATGCCGTAAATGTCTCGCGCCACTTATACGTCGAACTGCGCAATGCGGCACGCAGCCAAGGCATATTTAACAGTAGCGCGGCAACCAGCACACCCTCGGGGCGGGTCAATGTAGCCAGGCAGCAAAAGCCACAAGCCGTCCAATGGCGACCGACCGTACTTGCCCACAAGGCCAACACGACCAATGCCGCAAAAAACCCCTGCTCGAGCCCCGACGAGGTCCACAACACAAAGGTATTGAGGCTGAGTAGCAATAGCGGCGCCAGCGCCGCCAGCAATCGAGCCGAGCGCGGCAGTAGTACTGCGCAGTAAAGATAATTTGCAAACAGTAATAATGCACCGGTGACTACGCATAACCAGTGACCGAAAATCGGGGCGGAAAACCCCAGCTTCATGCCCAGCGCGATCAATAAAACCCACAAAAAATTAGTATAGCCCTCGACGCGCTCGCCGACGTTAAATACCAGGCCGTGCCCCGCCACCCAATTCTGCGCGTAGCGATAGCTTATAAATGCGTCGTCCATTTGCAAAATAGGCGAGCGCATTTCCCAAATAAAAATTGCCACCGCCGTAAACAGCAACAACACAGTGCTCACATTGAAAAGGCGGTTAAAGTGTTTGGCATCAGCACTATCGACTTGCATGTTGCGCTCCTCGGCAAAGACCGGTGCAAATGCACCGCCTCGCCGACTGTTATTTTTATCAATCAGAATTTGTCGCGCTCGACATTATCGGTCAGTACCAGTAAAAACCCTGCGCATACAACTCGGCGGGGGTCCACGGATAATTCTCGCAAGCACGCACCATATCGTCCGTCAGCGGTGTTTGCCGAGCCGGCGGGTGCGGTATGACGTGAAAATAGCCTTCTGGAATATCGGGATTTAATTGCCGATGACCATAATCATTTATATAAGTCTCGATATCCGCCTTACTCGAGCGAATGTTGGGCTCGAAACAATCGAGATACTTCCTCGACGCGGTGATATCGTGTGCCATCTTGCGCTCGGCTGGATGTAGCGTAAAGGATTGCTTCGCTAAAATTCTATCGTTCAAACCGGCGGCGTCGATAATCGCCACATTCGCGTAAACCCATGCCGGCACGCCGACGGAGCCCAGCGCCAATACATTGCGCTCGCTCCACGGCCACGCGCCGGCGATCGCGCGCGGAGGCAGATTAGCGCGCTGAAAAAGATAAAATACCTTGTGCTCCTGATGCCGCATGCCGACACTGTGTTCGATCATATGCGCCTGCAGCCGATCCCAAAGTCCGACCATCGGCCGCAATGGCCGCGGCACTTTAGCCGCGATCGGCACTTTCATGCCGAGCGTCTCCCAGCGCGTATACAAGTCCTTACTGTAATACCAATGCGTCCAGGGAATGATCGATTGAAAAATCAGCCATATCGCCAGCAGCGCCAAAATAGCGCGCTGGCGGTTATACAAAATACTGAGCGCGGCGCTGACTAAAATGACCGTCAGCGGAACCAGATGGTGAAATACGCGATATTCAAAATGGTCCCCACCGACCACTAACGAGTAGTACGCCACCTGTATTGCTACGCCGATTGCCACCATCGCCAAACCGACCGAAATCGAACGCAACGCAGATTGGCGCTTGGCCAGGAAGCCGAAAACAGCCGCTGCGGCCACCGGAACATACAGCGCATATTCGATAAAATACGACAGCAAATAACGCAGCCCCATTTCCGGCCACGGCGCATGCACTTTCGCGTAATAGGTATTGGGCAACCAATCGTGATAATAATGATGACGCCACAATAAATGAGCCGGCACAATCGAAAGACCGATGAGCGCAATCGTCCACTCGCGCCCCGATAAATGTGCGCGCCGCACCAATACGGTAAAAAACCCGAACGCGGCAACCGTGATTCCCCAAAACAGCAGACCATCCGGCCGCGTCAATGCCAGCAATGAGCTCAACCAGGCCGCCGCCGGCCACATCACCCGCTCGGGCCGCCCGGAGCGCCCGCAGCAGGCGTAGGCCCAACACACCATAAGAAATGTAAATAACGAAGTCTCCAACCCGGAGCTCAGCCAGGTCAGAAAGCTTTTGTTACAGCAAATCAATAATAACGCCAGCAAGAAGAAACAATGCGCGAAAGGCGTAGCCGGCGCATCGCGATAAATTATTTTGGCCAACCATACACTCGACAACAGCACTGTGCCAAAACCGAATGCCAGCAACAATATATTGGCGATCTGCGGCGGTTCGACTCCCGTCAGCCACCAAATCAGGCTGAGCAATGCCATCCAGGAAAAATTACTATAGCCTTCGACGTGCTGAAACGGTGGGGGATTCCAGGTCGGCCCGATACCCGCCACCCAATTCGCGGCGTAGCGAAACGAAATGAATGCATCGTCGGTCAGAAACCACAACAACTTCCAACCGAGAATTGTCACAACACAGGCGACCACGACAATTAAAATGATTGTCGCGTTGTATACTCGCGATGGCACAGTGCGCATCATAAATCCCCGCTATTATTTTTTTACCGCAAAAGTTATTTTCTTTTATAAAAAGAAGTCGTTGGCAATGGAGCTACAGCCGACGAGTGGATATCAACATCGACACCCTGTATCTCTTTTTGCAAATTATCAGGTCCGGACGATTTTTTGGCTGCACGCATAAAGGGGCGCTCTATATATAAATACGAAACGACCGATAAACCAACCGCCACCGCCAGTGTTGCGCACGCCAACAGCGTAAATAGTCGCAGTGAAAGCTTCGTCACATCGAATACGTAGACATGCCAAAACTGAAAAACGGCAACCAACACCATGGAATGCAACAAATAGAAGCTGTAACTCACTGAACCCATCGCCACAAAAGGCTTGCTCGCCAACAACGGCGGGCGCGCCACCGCCAAGGCGATAAACAAAAATGTCATGGCCACCCAATGCTCGAAGCCATAATAAGCATATTGTTCCCAATGCTTAATATAAACACCGATAACCAGCAAAATAACGCCATACGCCGCTACGCGCATGCGTGGGCCGAACTGCCGATGCATTAACGGTGCACAGATGGCTCCGGACAGAAAATATATCCAAACGCTGTGCCCTGTCAGCAATACATCGGCAGCAGCGAATACGACGATAGCGATCACTGCCAGTACCCGTAGATCGCGCACCAACACAAATGCGATCGGCAGGACCAGGTAGTATCGCCACTCGAGTGCCAGCGTCCAGTTCACTCCGAGCACACGTATGAAATCAAAACCGTTCACGCTGGGCAGCGGTAATAAGCCAAACGAAAAGAGCCTTGGCAGCGCCAGCGCTATTTCGCCCAGGGGCTGCTTAATCGGCCAGGTAAAACACGCTGCTACAATTAGCCCCCATACACACGCAGCAAAATAGGCGGGGACTATGCGGCGTAGACGCCTGCTGAAAAAAGTGGTCCAATCGACGCTCTCGGCAAGCAGCACCTTGCTCGCGAACAGCATGCCGGTGATGCAGAAAAAAAACTCCACACCAATCGAGCCGCAAAAACCAAATAAAACCAGATCCTGCTGGACATAACCAAATATTGTTGGCCTGATCAGTAAACTGAATACGACTAAAGGCGCATGATTTAACGCGACCGTAGCTGCCGCGATGCCGCGCAGACCATCCAACCATTGCGTATCCGCGCGCGCATCCGCAGTCAACGCGGGAATTACGCGTGCCAGCAGCGTAATCGATACCAATACACTCGCAAACATAGCGGCCAACAATGCGAGCGTTATAGGAAGGGGAAGCCAATATATTGCTGATGCGGGCATGCGGACTGCGCGAATGGGTCAACGAAGGGACAGGATTGTAACGGTTTCAACTTCATCTGGTAATCCCCGAGCGGCTAGGGCGCGTAATCCACTCGAGGCGCAGACCGGTCGCGCCATGCAGCCCTACCAGAAGACCGCATGAATGGACGCTCGATATAGAGATACGAAAGCGTCGCAAATCCTGTCGTAAGCATCAGCGCCACGCAGACCAGCAGCGTAAACGAGCCGACGGATAACACCGTAAGATCGAAGACATAGCGGTGGAACGCTGCGACAACGACTACCAAGGCCATCGAATGCAGCAGATAGAAGCTATAGCTAACCGTCCCCAGCGCCACAAATAGCCTGGTCGTTAGCAGTCGGGGACGGGCTATCGATAAGCTGGCGAACAACAATGTCATCATTGGCCACTGCTCGGGCCCGTACAACTTGAGCCCCTCCCAATATTTTATATAGAGACCCAGCGCCAGCAGAATTCCCGCATAGCCCAGCAACCGCAGTCGGGGACCGAATTGTCGGTACATCAGCGGCGCGCAGAGTGCGCCGGAAATAAAATAAATCCAGACACTTTTTCCGGTTAACAATACGTCGGCGACAGCAAAAGCGACGATGGCAATTACGGAGACCCAGCGCAGGTGCCGCATAAATACGAAGACGATGGGAAGTACCAGGTAATAGCGCCACTCGATCGCAAGCGTCCAATTCACGCCCAGCACGCGATCGAAACTAAATTCCCCGATAGTCGGTAGCGGCAGGAAGCCAAAGGACAGCAGCCGAGGCAAAGCCATAAATATTTCGCGAGCCGGCGGCTTAATCGGCCACACATACCAAATAACGATAGCGAGCGCGAAGGTACAGGCGGCGGCGTAAGCGGGTGCGATGCGGCGTATGCGTTTATCAAAAAAAGTGGTCCAATCGACCCGTTCGGCGCACAGCACTTTACTGGCGAAGAGCATGCCGGTAATACAAAAAAAAATCTGCACGCCAAACGCGCCGAGAAACCAAAATAGCACCAACTCCCGCCAAATATAGGTAAAGAATTCCGGCTTTAGCAATAAATTAAAAAACACCACCGGCGCGTGGTTCAGCGCGACAGAAACCGCGGCGATACCGCGCAATCCATCCATCCAGCGAGTGGTATCGTGCGCTTCCGCGCTCAGCATCGGCAGTGCTCGCGACAATACCGCCATAGCGATAAGCACACTGGCACACATAGCCGCCAGCATGCAAAGCGACAGCTCGAAGGGAATTTCAAATAAGGCTGATGCGGGCATGCGGACTGCGCGAATGGGTCAACGAAGGGACAGGATTGTAACGGTTTCAACTAGCGCTGGTAATCCCCATGTGCACAAGGTCGAGCGCGCGGCCTTGCGATTTGCAGAGGAACACTCCGCAATTCGATCGCAATAGCTGCCATCGTTCGCGCCATGCTAACATCCATCGGGCGCCAACTCTCAAGTAGTACCGGTCTGCATCCGGATAACGACGCGAACATATATGGCAATTTAAACAATAGAGTACCGCTAATGCAGCTTTTAGCTCAACGCATCGGTCAGCGACTAAAGAACTTCGCAAATAGCTACCCGTGCCTCGCGCCGGCACTAACCGCCTCGCTGCTGGTGTCGGTACTGACCTGGTACTACACCCGGCGCTGGCCTTCGCTGCAAAGCTTTGTATTGAATATCGATTCCTGCGAATTGTTATTTTGCGATTACGCGCTGGTTTTCCATAGCACAGGGCAACAGATTCTAGCGACCGGCGCTGCATCTTTTGGCTTTTTTTATTCGGCTTTTTTCGCCATTCTTTTACATCCGCTGGGTGTTCTTCCAAAGAGCGAAGCGCTGTCGTTTTGGGCGCTGTTGCAACTAGCGGCGCTGGCCGCTTTGGCGCTGGCTCCGCTCAGCTTCCTCAAGCGCGGCACCCCTTGGACACGCATTCTCTATCTGACGCTGCTGGCGACATCGGTACCGGTTCTACACAATTTCAAGTGGGGCCAGGTGAGCATATTTCTGACGGCTGCTACTATCTTCTGTCTCTACCTCTACGAGAAACGATATATCTATTCGGCAGCCATTATTCTTGCAGCTCTGATTAGCACTAAATATTACCCTGCGATTTTTTGCTGGTATTTTCTTCTGCTGCGCGACTGGCGTTTTTTGGGCGCACTGATACTTGCCTGCCTCTCTTTTTGGCTAGGTATTCCGTTGCTGGTGCTTGGTGACGATCGCACCTGGGCCTTTCAACAAAGTGTTATGGAAGGCATGCGCAGTCCGTTGGCGTATGTACTGCGCGACAGTCAAAATTCTCAATATATCGGTGCGGTATTCAGCCGTCTGCTCTCTTCATCCGCGCACACCGACGCCATATTCTTCCCCGCCCAATTTATCGGCTACCTGATAACGGCCGGAAATTTTCTCTTGAGCTTTCTACTTGTACGCCGTGGTCA
>DATIED010000488.1:0-2635 GCA_035455965.1 Spongiibacteraceae bacterium | reverse complement strand
CCCGGGTGTTTTACTGGTGCGGGCTAATTTGCGTTGTCCGGTCAGCGCATTGATCGCGCTCGATTTGCCGGCATTGGAGCGTCCGGCAAAAGCGACTTCCGCGCCGGAGTCGGATGGGCATTCGCGCAGGCTGGGCGCACTGATGAGAAAACTGGCTCGGCGGTAATCGATCGACAATTTCAGGTTGCCTTGCATAAACGTAACGGTTGTAGGGATGGCGACTCGCGTTTGCGATCAGGTATAATGCCGCGGTTTTTTGTACGGGTATCAACGGCCGGCAGTTGCGCGTCATCATACCCGCTCCAGGCTCTCGGCAAGAGGTTTCGCAATGAAAAAATTGATCGCAGGCGCTATCCTCGCTGCGGTGTCGTGGATTGTAGGCGCCGCCGACCAAGCCGTGATCGATCGCTACAACAAAACCTGCGTGGTGTGCCATGCTTCCGGCGTCGCGAATGCGCCGAAACTGGGTTCTGCGGAGGATTGGAAACCGCATTTGGCGAAGGGTATGGACAAATTGCTGGTCAGCGTTAAAAACGGACTGGGTGCTATGCCGCCGAGAGGCATGTGCGCCGATTGTTCCGACGCGGATTACAAAGCGTTGATCGCCTATATGTCTACACCAAAAAAATAGGGTCTACGCCAAAAGAATTAGGGTCTACGCCCAAAAAATAGGCGTCGACGCCAAAAATAAAGGCTTCGCAAGCGCCAGATTGGCGGTCACATAAACAGTTATCGGGTGTGGATTCATGATGAGAAAGATTTTGATCGCGGGTGCAGTCGTATTCGGTTTGGGTAGCCACGGCGCTTGGGCGGCCGGCGATGCCGCTGCCGGCGCTACTAAAGCGGCGGCCTGCTTCGCCTGCCATGGCCAGGACGGCAATAGCGCCGCTCCAACTTTCCCCAAGCTGGCTGAGCAAAGTACGCGTTATTTGAGCAAGCAGATTCACGATATTAAATCCGGCGTGCGCCCGGTGCCGGCGATGGCGGGCCAAACCGATAACTTAAGCGATCAGGATATCGACGATATCGCCGCTTACTTCTCCTCGAAAAAAGCATCGGTCAATCAAGCTAAAAAGGATCTGGTTGCTAAGGGCGAGCAGATTTTCCGCGGTGGTATTCGCGAAAAAGGCGTACCTGCCTGCGCGGCCTGTCACGCGCCGAATGGCATTGGCAATGCACCGGCCGGCTTCCCGCGTTTGGGCGGACAGCACGCGGATTATGTCGCGGCACAATTGAAAGCTTATCGGGCGGCGGCCGACGGCGATGCCAGCGGGCGCGTCACCGATGGCGATACCAAGCCGATGCGCGGCGTGGCGGCGCGCTTGAGCGATAGCGAAATCGCTGCCCTGGCCAGCTACATATCCGGTTTGCATTGAGCGCTGTTCGATATCGATGAAATAATAAAAAGGTGGCCTCGCGCCACCTTTTTTATTCGGCTATCGTTAAACCGCTTTTTATTTCAGGTGTCTCTACAGGGGCTCTACGCAACACAATTTGATTAGGTGCAGAATCACTTCGCTTAAGGAGCAGCTATCCATGATTCGTTCGCTTGTTATCACTGCCGTACTGGCCTTACTAATACCTTTTACCGCGCACGCACAAACCGCCGCGCCGGCTTTTAAAGAAGGTGTTCACTACTTTTTGTTGGCCGATCCCGTGCGTCCGCGCGATCCGAAAAAAATCGAAGTCGTAGAGGTCTTTCAATATGGCTGTCCGCATTGTTTCCGCTTCGAGCCATTAATAAAGGCGTGGCAAAAAACCTTGGCGAGCGATGTCGATTTTTATCACCTGCCGGTGGTTTGGAACGCGCCGGGACAATTGCATGCACAAGCGTTTTATGCCGCGCAAGCCTTGGGTGTGCTCGATAGTAAAATGCACGACGCATTATTCGATGCGATCCACGTGCAGAATAATCAGCTGAACACGAAGGAGCTTATCGCCAAGCTCTTCGCCGCTAATGGCGTCAGCGCCGACCAGTTTAATAATGCATTCGATTCGTTTGGCGTAACCAGCCAGGTCAATCAGGCTAAGGCGCGTACTTTGAGTTATAAAATCGACGGCACACCGGAGCTGATTGTCGCCGGTAAATATCGTATCGATGGCAAAAGCTTTGGCGGCCCGAATGTATCCGAGCGCGACTCGCACCAAAAAATGCTGGAAGTTGCCAATTTTTTAATTGCCAAAGAGCGACCGATTAAAATCGCCAAGTAACGGCATGAATTAAACCGCTGTTTTCGTATCCGCAGAATTGCGTATCCGCACTGTTGTATAACCAACAAGGCAAGCAGCCATGGCTTCAGATGCACGCGAGGACGATATTCAAAACCACCGTGAACGCGAGGAGTTAATTCGGCTGCTATGTCGTGCGTTATCGCGTTTGGCGGTGGCTGCGCATGGTGTCGATCGACGTCTCGATCAAATGCTTGGCGAGCTACGCCAATTGCTGCGCCGCGATATCGACGACCCCGCGCAACTGGTTGGGTTGATAGACTCGATCGATGCGCGCATCAAGTTAGTTGGCGATGAGCGCGATGTGCGCGGCGATATGACGCAGCGTGCATTGCAGCAGTTGATCGAACAATTACTTGCGTTAAAGCCGGTCTCTACCTTGGCTGGAGAGTTGAAGGGTCTGCTT
>DATIED010000487.1:0-12360 GCA_035455965.1 Spongiibacteraceae bacterium | reverse complement strand
GCACACCGGAGCAGCCGACACCGATTTGTACGACATGTTTACCTTTCAGCTCGACCGAATTATCCCACTCGGCGGTGTGCACGATCGGTCCCGCAAATGCGTCGAGAGTTTTTACGTCCGGCATCTTCGCGCGGTTGTTCGGGCCCACCGCAATGATTAACGCATTCGCTTCGTAAACTCGTTTCTGGCCATTCTGCGTGGTTTCGATAGTCCACAGCTGACGCGCTTCATCCCACTTCGCACCGTGCATGTAGGTACCAAAATGAATTCGCTCGCGCAGATTATGATGATCGACGACGTTTTTCAGGTAAGACAGAAACTCCGGCCCGGTCGGGTAGAAACGTGTCCACGATGGATTCGGATCGAATGAATACGAGTACAGAATGCTCGGCGTATCGACCGCCGCACCCGGGTAGGTACTCACCTGCCAGGTGCCGCCGATATCGTTCATGGCTTCGATAATCGTGTAATCAAAGCCCGACTGTTGCAGCTTGATGCCGGCATTGATACCCATCATGCCGGCGCCGACAACCAGCACTTTGAAATCGTCGGGCGGTGTCAGTTTCGGCTGCCGAATGCGCGTATCGGTGGTGAAACCGGCGTGCTGATACGCAGGCTCGAGTGAGTGCTCGGGCATATCGAAGCCCAGCAGCAGGCGCGACATTTCGCGAAACAGCGCTGCATCGATATGCGGCATCGCCGGCTTCTGCTGGGCTCTAACGCACGCCAATAGCTTGCTGCGAATCTCGGCGACGATGGCGGGGTCCGCTTCAGCATGCGCGATCTCGCCATCGACGGCGACGAAGGCTTCGCGCATTTGGTGTTGCGTGCCTTCGAGCTTGGGACCGTACTTGCGCAGCAGGCCGCGATCGCCGGTAATCTGTACCAGGCTCAGCAGCGCCACCATGGGTTCCAGCTCGGCAACGGCTTGTTCCAGCGTC
Organism: Spongiibacteraceae bacterium; assembly: GCA_035455965.1. GTDB lineage: Bacteria > Pseudomonadota > Gammaproteobacteria > Pseudomonadales > CAMLJR01 > CAMLJR01. The sequence goes on along the minus strand of DATIED010000487.1, from coordinate 11,419 downwards.
GGTTGCTGAGCGGTATTGTTGGGTACGTCATTCATAAGTGTCTCCAGTGAGCAAATGTGATGCCGGCGCTAACGATTCAATTCGCTGGCTACCAGCAATTCGCGCAGTTGCGGTTTGACGACTTTGCCGTTGGCATTGCGCGGCAACGCATCAATGAAATCGATCGTTTCAGGAACTTTGTAATCGGATAAATGTACGGCGCAGTGCGCGCGCAATTCGTCGGGCGAAATGGACTCTGTTTTTCTAACGACAAAGGCGTGTACACGCTCGCCGAGCACGGTATCGGGTCGGCCAACTGCGGCGCATTCGATAACGCCTTCATGACGGCTTAAAATATTTTCGACTTCGGTGCAATAGACTTTGTAGCCGCCGCGATTGATCAGGTCCTTCTTGCGATCGAAGATTCGCACCCAACCCTCGGCATCGATCGAGCCGATATCGCCGGAACGCCAATAGCCGTCGATGAACGAATCGGCGTTAGCCTGAGGATTTTCCCAGTAGCCGGGAATGACCATCGGTCCGGCAATCAATAGCTCGCCGGATTCGCCGGCTTCGACTTGCGCGCCGTTTTCATCGCACACGCGCACATCTGCGCAGGTCAGCAGTTTGCCTACCGTGTCGCGGCGGCGCAGAGCTTCGCCGAGCGGCAAAATGGTAGTGGGGCCGGTGGTTTCGGTGGCGCCGTAAACATTTGCAAGCGCGAGTTTGGGCAGCGCTGCGCTCAGCCGTTCGATAGTGGCGACCGGCATTGGCGCGCCGCCGAAACCGCCGATGCGCCACGCCGACAAATCGAAGCGGTCGAAATCCGGCTGCAGTAAACAAAGGTTGTAGATCGCCGGCACGACCAGTGTGTACGTCATTTTTTCGTGCGCGGCGAGTTCCAGAAAATCGCGCGCGTTGAAATTTTCCATGATGATGTTGCGACCGCCGACGCAGATCGTCGCCAGCAATATCGAAACCAAGCCGGTGACGTGCGAAGCCGGCACCGCCAGCAGCGCCGCATCGCTCGGCTGTAGATCGAACGCATATTTGTAATGCAGCAGCGAATGCACGATGCCGAGATTGGTCAGCATGGCGCCCTTTGGTTTACCGGTGGTGCCCGACGTGTAGAGAATGCAGAAAACGTCTTCCTCGGCGATCTCGATCGCTTCGCTGGTGCCTTGTGCGGTAATCGATGTCGAGCTGCGCGTATCGAGATGAAATATCGAGTTTTGATCGGCGCGAAAATAGCTGTGCAATGCCGGCAGCTCCGCGCAGTCGGGCAGTTCGGCGGCGCATTCGGCATCAAAAAATAATGCGCTGGCGCCGCAATGTTGCAGCATGTAGAGAATTTCCGGCCGGCGCTGGCGAATATTCATCGGCACCGCGATCGCGCCGATGCGCGCGATGGCCAGCAGTGCATAGAGAAACGCGGGCCGATTGCCGAGCAGCATCGCCACGCGATCGCCTTGGCGGATATTGCGTGCGCGCAACTGCGTTACCACGGCGAGGATATGCTGCTCGAGTTCGGCGTAGGTCGTGCGCTCGTTGTTGAATACCAGCGCTATATGGTCCGGTAGATTGGCAACGATGGCGCGGAACATGGTGTCGATCGTTGCCGGGCGCTCGGCAAAACACAGCATCGAGCGCTCATCGTAATGTTGCTCCAAGGTTAATTCATAAGACATATCGGTGAGTCCGCTTGCTTATTAGCGTTGGTGCGCGATGCGCTAATCGATAGAGGCGCGCGTCGCCCGTATCGGGCTTGGAGGGTGTGCGTTGCATAATTATATTATCGATAAGATATATGTTCATATTCGACCACGTGTGCAGGCCTAAAGTCAACAATCGGTCGCTTATTACTCGCACCGCAGAGCTTGGACAGAGAAAGCCATTGAATGTTATATTTACTGATAAGTTAAATAGAGATATTGGAGCCTTTCGGTAGTCGGCGCCCGCGCTATCACCGCAACCGGCGCATGGCGCGTCAAGGTTCGCGGCGACGGTGGCCGCAGAGTATTTAGCGATGGCGTCTTCGAGCGATATTAGAAAATGGTGAGCAAAAACCCCAAGAAAAAGCTGCCGGCGGCTGCAACGCGCAAAACGCCGCCGAAAAAAGCATTGCGTTCGTCCGGCCGGCCCCCGCGGTTATCGAAGGCGGCAATTATAGAAACCTCGATTCAATTGCTCGATCGCGGCTCGGCGGATACTTTTACGCTCGCGCAGGTCGCCGAAGAGCTCGATACGGTGTCGATGGCGTTGTACAACTATTTCCCCAGCCGCGAAGCGTTACTGGGCGCCGTGGCGGACCGTATCTGTATGCAATTCAAGATGCCGAAGGCGAAGGCCAGGCAGACTTGGCAGGATACCTTGCGCGCCTGGTTGTGGACGTTCAAGAAGCACGCCGAGCGTTATCCGGTGATATTCAAAGTGCTGGGCATCGATGGGCAAACATCCGCCGGTTGGCTGCGCATTTCGATGACGGTGGGTAAGACCTTGCAGGAGCAAGGTATGGAAGGTAAGGAATTAGCTCTTAACGCCTGGCTGTTTTGTGCGCACGCGGTGTCGTTGGTGATGTATGAGCTAACCGATAATGCATTTCGATCGCCGCTGTCGTTGAGCAACCTCGAAGCATTGGAGCCGCACGAACAACAATTCTTTTCGATGCTGCGGCCTTTCCATATTCAAATATCGAGCAGCGACGCGCTGGAGGAAGGCTTTAATCAGCTGATTCTCGGCCTGGAATTCAAATTAAAATCTATTGGGAAGTAACGATGAAAACTCGTATCACTGAACTGTTCGGCATCCGTTATCCGATCGTACAAGGGGGAATGATGTGGGTCGGCCGCGCGGAGTTGGCGTCGGCGGTATCGAACGCCGGTGGCCTCGGCATTCTCACCGCGCTAACGCAGCCGTCGCCGGAGGCGCTGGCGCGAGAAATTGCGCGTTGCCGTGCGCTCACCGATAAACCGTTTGGCGTAAATCTGACGATTCTGCCGTCCGCCAATCCGCCGCCGTACGAAGCGTATCTCGATGTGGTGCTCGATAGCGGCGTTAAAATTCTCGAAACGGCCGGCAATAATCCCAAAGAATTTATTGCCAAGGCGAAAGCAGTCGGCGTAAAAATCGTGCATAAATGTACCGCCGTTCGCCACGCGTTGTCGGCTGAGCGCAACGGTGTCGATGCCGTCAGTATCGATGGTTTTGAGTGCGCTGGCCATCCGGGCGAAGACGATATTCCCGGCTTGATTTTGATTCCCGCCGCCGTGCGTAAACTGAAAATCCCGGTGTTGGCATCCGGCGGTATTGGCGATGGCCGCGGCATGGCTGCTGCGTTAGCCTTGGGCGCCGAAGGCATCAATATGGGTACGCGCTTCTGCGCTACGCAGGAAGCGCCGATTCACGAACATATCAAGCAAATGATGGTCGAGCGCACTGAGCGCGATACGCGATTGATCTTTCGCACGCTGCGCAATACCGGACGCGTGTTGAAAAACAGTGTTGCCGATGAAGTGGTGGCAATCGAGAATCGCCCCGGCGGCGCAGAATTCGGCGACATTCACCATTTAGTCAAAGGGGCGCGCGGCCGCGCCGCGCTGGAATCCGGCGACATCGACGGCGGTTTGATCTGGGGTGGACAAGTGGTTGGGCTAATCGACGATATCCCCACCTGTGCCGAATTGATCGAGCGCATGGTAACGGAAAGCCGCGAGCATTTGGCGCGAGCGTTGGCGGCTTGCGGTTGATTTTTATCGTGTATGGAAAAATAAATGAACAATACGCAATCGTTTGCGTCACTGAAATCACAACTGGATGATGCTATCAATGCCGCTATCGGTGAAGGCGCGGTCGTAGGAGCGGTAGCGCTGATAGAGCGGCGGGGAGAGATTTTGCTATCCGAAGCCTATGGATATGCGGATCGCGATTCGAAAACGCCGATGCGGGAAGATTCCATTTTTCGCGTTGCATCGATGAGCAAGCCGATTACTTCGGCGCTTGCGCTGATGCTGATTGAAGACGGCTTGCTCGATCTCGACACTCCGATCGACAAGTGGATTCCTGAGCTCTCCGATCTTCAGGTCCAATCCGCCGCGTCGTTGGATGTTGAGAAAAGCGCTCGCAGCATTTCCGTCCGAGATTTGCTGACGCATCGGTCCGGAATCGCCTATCCGTTTTCAGCGCCCGAGCATTTAGCGGCCGCCCTGCGCGAAGCAACCGGAACACTCGACATCGTTCCGGACTGCTGGCCGGATGAGTGGATCGCGAAGCTGGGGAAAGTACCGCTGCTGTTCCAGCCTGGTCAGCAATGGCACTACGGTTACTCAACCGATGTGCTGGGTGTGCTGCTCTCCAGGGTTGCCGGCTGTTTGCTCGGCGAGTTGATGCAGCGCCGGATATTTTCCCGACTGGCAATGAACGACACCGGATTTTATTGTCGCAAGCGGGATCTTGATCGCATGACAACGGCCTATGTTCGGTCGCCGACCAACGGTGAATTGCAAGTGTTCGATCCCGCTAATGGCAGATGGTCCCGCCAGCCGGCTTTTGAATCGGGCGGTGCCGGTCTGGTTTCGACGACAAAAGACTATCTACAATTCGCGCGGTTTTTGCTCCGTAGTCCCGCGAGTAGTCCCGCAGCCAGTCCGGCGTTGATGTCCCGGTCATCCATTGAATTAATGAAAGAAAACTTCTTTGGCGAAGAGGATCACGCGCGGCCTTTCCTGGGTATGGAGGGTTATTGGCGGCAAAAGGGTTTTGGTTTGGGCCTGTCGGTGACCACCGACGCGCAAAGTCTCCCGTATCGGGCTACGAACGGTGAGTTCAACTGGCCGGGTGCATTTGGCACGTATTGGTTTGCGGCCCCCGAAAAAGATCTGATAGGTCTACTGTATGTGCAGGAATACTGGGGCGCATCGCAGTTGCCGATCAAGCTCCACGAAGTTGCGTACGCCCTTGCCGATGCGGTCGATTGATGCCCACGTCGTTGGGCTTGCGATGAGCCTACAATTGAGATCGATTGAGGAATTGGCGGTCATCACCAAAAGTGGCCGCGCAACAACGTAAACAGCGCCATACCTGTAACGATCATCAGCAGCATATGGCGCGTATAAAAAAACAAGACGCCCGAAAATATCGCGGCCAATAATTTGGGGTTCTGCGCTGGCTGCAGCGCGGCCATCGACAACGTATGATCCACGGAAAGTATTTCTGGAGCGATCAGAGCAACCAGTGCAGCAGCAGGCGCATAACGCAGCGCGCGCTGAACGTTGTGTGGAATTTTTACGCGCGTGCCGGCGAGCAAAAATAAACTGCGCGACATTGCCGTCATCACTGTCAGTCCGACGATCGCTAGCCAAATCGAAAAATTTGTCATAGCCAATTTAATCCACGTTCTTGATTGATTTGCCTGCTTGCGGTGTGGCGCTGAGATAGCGGTCGACCAACAATCCCACAGCAGTAGCGGTAAGTACCGCTGCAACCAGGTTAAGGCGATACGGCCAGTGCAGGCCCATTAAGCTCACCACCGCAGCGGACGACATCGCTGCTATGCCGGCGCGATCCGCAAATAAAGGAATCGCAATCGCCAGCAACGCCAGCGTGCCAGCAAAACCGACATCCCAAGCGTTGGGGATATGTTGGGCCAGTAGAATTCCAATGACCGATGCGCTTTGCCAGGCCAGCCAATTGCAGCAGGAAAGCCCATAAAAATAGGCTTCGCGCTCTAGCGTATCGGGTTGTTCCTCTAGCTTAATAGCGGGATATTTTTGAATAAATAACACGAAGTTGACGTCGCCGATCATATAGCCAAGCATTAAGCGGCGGAGTAATGGCAAATGCCCAAAATGCGGCTGCATTGCCGCGCTAAAAATAACAAAGCGTAAATTGACGATTGCGGCCGTGAAAAAAATTGTCCACAGCGGCAAGTTGGCGGCGATCAGCGGTAGAGAGGAGAGTTGCGCGGAGCCGCCAAACACCAGCAACGACATACCCAACGCCTGCGGCACCGACAATGCTTTTGCCATCGCGACACCCGTCACCAATCCCCACGTAGCGATTGCGATCGATGGCGCCGCCATGGCTCGAAAGCCGCACACAAATGCGTGCCGGCTGGCAGTTGGAATAACGAACGTCAATTCGGTGACTCTGCTGGCAATAGGTTGAAAGATAGTTGTCGGCGATTTTCGCCTGAATGCGACTAAACCTCTATTGGCAGGCGCGATCGTCGACAGCAATTGAGAGCCAAGATAATCGAGCTATAGCATCTTAACCAGTGCTAGCGATTGATCTTTGGAAAAGTGGATATAAATCGATGCTCATCGGCGAGAGCGATACGGTTCCCACCTTAGGCGCAATTCGTTTGATGCGGTAAAGCCGTTTGGCGGAGGCCGCATTTTGGCGGTCATGACCGGGCGCTCCTGAAACGCGTGTTACAAATAGTTAATTTATCGGTAAATATACTGCAATTCGATTGGTCTATGGATCAGTAATTCGTAATAAAAAGTAGGTATTTGTCGCAATTTTCGGTATTTTTGCCTGATTTTACGGCGGTTTAAGGCGGGGTTTTACCGGTGTTAGCCATCGCAAAAAAAGCTCTTGTTGCATAAATTACTTATTGATAAGATAAATGGCAATCCTATAACTGTCGATGCGATCCCCGCGCCGAGCTGGAGGGAAGTATGAAGCCAACCGAGTTTTTCACGTCCGACACCTCGGATCGTCCGCTGCCGGTGCAAGATCGTGATACGTTACGCGAGGCGCTGTGGTCGGCCGATACACCGACGCTGTTGATGGTATTCACGCATCTGACTGGCGATGAAGTCTTTCTACAACGCTTTGCGCCGCATCTGCGTTCGCCGATGATGGGGTTAAGCGACGTGCCCGCCGAACTCGATAGCGAGCTGCGCGAGCGTTTATTCGAACGCCTCACGCAATCTGCCGCGCCAGAAGCGGCGCTATCTGCGCAGCTGTTTATGAAAATGGCCAGTATCGGTGTCGGAGAGCCGGTAACCGAGGAGTTTGTGTCGTTGCTAATGGAGCAAATGGGTTTCGTTAAACAGCTCCCAAGAGCACAAAAAGCCGGGCGACCGCTACCGGCAAAAGATTTCAAAGTGCTAGTGATCGGCGCCGGCCTGACCGGCCTATTGGCTGGCATTAAGCTCGAAGAAGCCGGCTACAGCTATCAAATTATCGAGAAGAACAGCGATATCGGTGGCACCTGGTTCGAGAACGTATATCCGGGCGTCGGTGTCGATACTCCGAGTCATTTTTATTCGTACTCGTTCGAATTGAATCCGGACTGGTCCTATTACTATCCGAAAGGCCCCGAGATGCAGGCTTACCTGCAGCGCGTCACCGAAAAATATCAGCTACGGCGCCGTATCTCGTTCAACACCACCGTAAAAGCCTGCGTGTTCGATCAACAGAGCAACAAGTGGCGAGTGACGATTCAAGATGCTGGCGGCGAGCGGGTACTCGAGGCGACCGCTGTTATTAATGCGCATGGTCCGGTCAATCGCTGGACTATTCCAGATATTCCCGGCTTGGCCGACTTCAAGGGTGAAACCATGCACACCGCGGGCTGGAAGCCCGATGTCGATATCAATGACAAGCGTGTCGCCTTAATCGGTACCGGCGCCAGTGCGGGACAGTTAGGTCCGGCTATTGCCGATAAAGTTGCACACCTCACCGTTTATCAACGCTCCAAGCATTGGGTGTTGAATAATCCGCATTACGCCGCGAAAGTTGACGATAACGTTAAGTGGGCTTTGCGCCATATTCCTTATTTTGCCGAATGGTTTCGCTTTCGTGCCTATTGGTTTGCATCCGACGGGCTGTACGCGAACGTCACCATTGATCCCGATTGGCCGGATCAGGATTTATCGATATCGGCCAACAACGAAGCCGTGCGTCAATACTGCCTGAGCCACATATCGACCGTATTGGAGGGGCGTCCCGATCTCATCGAAAAGTTAACGCCGGATTTTCCGGTATTCAGTAAACGTATCGTGCTGGATGGCGGTTGGCTGGCGATGATGAAACGCGACAACGTAACGCTGGAGACATCGCCGATCGAATACATTACCGCCGACTCAATAGTAATGCGCGACGGGCGTACCATTCCCACCGATATCATCGTGTTCGCTACCGGTTTCGATATCGCGAAGATGATCGGTAATTTAACCATTATCGGTCGCGACGGTCGCAATTTGGGCGAGGAGTGGGGCGAGGACGATCCGCGCGCTTATCTGGGCATTACAGTACCCGGCTATCCGAATTTCTTCCTGACCGTAGGGCCAAACAGCGCACCGAATCACGCGGCCGGGCAAAATTTAACGTCGGAAACGCAGATTAATTACATCATCGAGTGTCTCGATCTGTTAGTTGAACAGAATGCTGCGGCGATGGAGCCGACGCAGGAGGCATTTGTTGCCTTCAACGAACAGATCGATCGCGATTTAAAAGGTTTGGTGTGGACGCATCCCAAAGCGCGCAGTTACTACCGCAATAAGCAGGGGCGGGTTTTTATGTCGAACCCGTATCGCTTAGTCGATTACTGGAAGATGACCCGCAGTCCCACCGTCGAGCATTACATTTTTAAAAAATAGGCGCTCAACAATAGCTGTCAGATTTAGCGAAATTCAGGAGGGTACTTGTTATGAATATCGAGCTTGCGAACTCACTACGTCCAGTTGCCGAGCCACGTCTACTCGACGGTGTTTACAGCGACGATCAGCATCGTCGTTTGCTGGAAGCCGTAAGGCGCGAAGGACCGTGGCAATTAATTTTAGCGCAGCATTTCAGCTCCGCCGAAGAAGTGGTTGCGACCTTATCGGGCGGCATGCCAGAAGGAATCAAGCCGACTTTCGACATGTTTATGACCGCGGCCTTTCGCGGCTATCTGGCTGAACACGGTACCTGTCTTTATCCAGAACTCGAAGACTGTTTCTATAACAGTGGATTTCTCGCGCAGGCTCGTTCGTATTGGAATGCCAAATACGCGCAGCCGACCATGATGCTGTTCAATATTCAGGGGCCGGCGAATAGCCACGATCCGGCTCATCTCGACGGCGTCAATTTTCGCGGCCTCACGCATGCGAATTCGCCGATCTGGTTGGCGAATACGATGGGTAAATCGGGACTATTTAAACCGTATTTGAAAAAAATGGCGCAGGTTATTACTTGGTTTTACCCCGGCAAAATCGGCGGCGGTTTCACTTATTGGCCCGAGGGCCCACTGGCTCAGCCTAAGCGCCTGGCAGCGCCGATGTGGAATCGCGGCGTGGTAGTGCAGAACGAAATGATGTATCACCGCGGCGAAGCCAACGGTCCACTCGAAATGCGTCATCCGCAAGGTTTGGCATTCAATTCGTTATTCGGTGCCGATCCCGATGTTGCCGACGGCTGGCAGATCACCACCGATGGCAAAGTCATCCAGCGCATTCCCGCGCAGGAGACTCGCTTCCTGGTGCATTGGAGCGCGGATGTTTACGAAGATTTTGCGGAGCTGAAAAAGAACATGGATCACAGCGACGATCTGACCCACGAGCAGGTGTTCGATACCTTTGTCAAAGACATGCGTGCGCGCGGTTTAAAGTTTGACGTGCCGTCCGATCCGCTACACGACGGCGATTTCATCAAGCTGCTTAACCAAACTTACGATGTCGGCACGCCGCGAATCTACCCACCGGAAGCGCCGGGGCCGCAGCAAATGCAGGCGGCGTAATTTCAAGGCTAAGTCTCATTGCTATTATCAACCGAGCCGCGCCTGCATTAGTAAGCGCGGCTTTGTCTTTAGCGCGGAATAAACCGTTCGACGCCGCGGACAACCTGATCGAATATTGCGTCGTAGACCTCTTTCTTGGTGATCGCTGCCATATGAGGTTGCAGCTCCATCATCATTAGTTGTTCTTCGCTGCTCAATCTCTCAAAGTGAGTAAAGGCCTTCGGCTTTCGATACAGCGCACTGACTGATTCGACATACATCAACGAGGTCGAGCTGCTGCAGAACAAATAGGAGGCATGTGCCAGCGCTTTGTCGCGCAGTCCCATGTCGTGCATGATTTTTACTACCGGTGCGGTGACGCGAAACCAGCCGGCGGTGGTGTGACCTTCGATATTCATCACGTTATAGATCACAGGATAGCGCTCGGCATGTTTTTTAAATGCCCATAACCAGGCTAGCAGATTTTCCTGCCAGGTCTGATTCGGCTTCGGCTTCGGCATTTTAAACAGTAGGGCGACCTCATCGGCGACAGCTTCCAACAATTCTTCGCGGCTGGCGAAATAGTTGTAGATCGCCATTGAAACAGTGCCGAGTTCCTCGGCGACCGTCTTCAGCATAAAGTCGTCGACATCGATGTCGGCGAGCAACTCCATCGACTTTTGGATGATCGCTTCGCGGGAGATGCGTGCTGGTCGCCCTGGACTACGTTTCACCATGGACTTTCTGCGGGCTGGTTTCGGTGGCTCTACGGCAGCGGATGGTGATTTCTTTTTGGGCATGGTGTTGAGTTTTCGTGGGGTTAAGTGCCTAAAGCATAAAGCAAGATAGCTTTATGCGCAAAACAACACTCCGCCGGCTTTGTAGTGCATACATTGCCCAGTCTTCTCTCCAAGGAGATGGCGTGGTTCGACGCCTTGAGCCATAATATATTTATTGATAAGATAAATAGCTAGGGTTCGCTGCGCGCGAGCCCTCCATAACGGCAAAACTGCCAGAAATAATATTGTAAGGGGTGATGTATGCCGCTGGATCCACAAATTCAAAGCATGGTCGATATGTCGCCGCCCATGCCTGCGCTCGATACAATCCCAGTCGATCTCCTGCGCAGCGGTGTTCGCGAACAGTCCATTGCCGCACCTGCGCTCGATGTGCCGCTCGGTAAAATTTATGGCCGCACGATTCCTGGGCCCGGTGGCGAACTACCTGTGCGCGTATATCAACCGCAGGGTACGGGTCCGTTCCCGGTGCTGGTGTATTTTCACGGTGGCGGCTTTGTAACGGGCGACCTCGATACCCACGATTCGATTTGTCGCGGCCTGTGTTACGGCGCTGGTTGCATTGTCATGGCGGTCGATTACCGGTTGGCACCGGAACATAAGTTTCCGGCCGCATCCGACGATGCTTACGCCGCGACATTATGGGCGGCAAAAAATGCGGCTGAACTAGATGGCGATCCGGCTCGTGTCGCGATCGGCGGCGATAGTGCCGGTGCATTGTTAAGCGGCAGCGTAACACTGCGTGTGCGCGATCAAGGCGGTCCTGTGTTGCGTGGCCAACTGCTGTTTTACGGCTCGATGGTCTACGAGATCGACGCGCCGACGAAATCGTTGGAGGAGTTTGCGAATGGGCCGTGGCTACGTAAAGACGACATTCCCTATTTCTGGGGCATGTATTTGAATAACGTCGCTGTCGACCAGAAAAATCCGCTCGCATGCC
>DATIED010000486.1:0-3475 GCA_035455965.1 Spongiibacteraceae bacterium | reverse complement strand
CTCTGTTACCCGTACGGCGCCTCGGAGCACGATGCCGAGGAAAAGCTAAAATACGATCTGTATTACATCAAGAATCACAGCGTCATGTTCGATTTATATATTTTGGTGCGCACCGTCGAAGTGATACTGCTCGGCAACGGTGTGCGTTGAGTGCGCGCGCGCCGTCTGGCTGTTGGGCACGATTCCGATAATTAGAAGTACGACCCTCGAATTCTGGTTGGTGCGAGGGGAAAGTGCTAAAGTTAGGTGCTTATCGGTGCGCTTTTTACCGTCTTCCCTCCAGCTTGGTTCGCGCGCTGGGGGATATCATTGGATAGATAGGAGTGTTTTATGCGCTACATAATTATATTTCTCAGCGTCTGGCTGGCCGCCTGCAGCAGCGAACCATTGGAGACCGGCGCGCCACCGATTTTAAACGAGTTCGCGCTCGATAATAACTATCGGATCGGTGTCGGCGATGACCTGCAAATTCAGGTGTGGCGCAACGACGATCTGTCGGCCAAGGTACCGGTGCGACCGGACGGCAAAATTTCTTCGCCGCTGGTCGGCGATATTGTGGCGGCTGGATTGACCACGCAGGAGCTGTCTAAGGCCGTCACGGAGAAGCTGGGCACTTATATTCGCAATCCCGAGGTGACGGTCATTGTCACCAATCCGGCGAGCGCCGATTTTTTACGTAGAGTGCGGGTTACCGGCGCGGTGCGATCGCCGCTATCGGTCAGTTATCGGCAAGGTATGACCGCTTTGGATATCGTCCTGCAAGCGGGTGGTCTCACCGAGTTTGCCGCTCCCGCCAAGGCGCGGCTCTATCGCACCGTCGATGGCCGTACCAAAGTCTATCCGATCGACCTGGAGGCCATTTTGAAGCAGGGCGATCTGCGGACCAATTATCCGCTGTATCCATCCGATGTGGTCACTGTACCCGAGCGTAGTTTCTAAGCTTTAACCTCGAGGCCTCAGCCGAGCTGGAATTTAATGCAGACATCGTTGATTCAAGACTGGACCTACGCGTTACTGACCGAGCTCAATCGACACAAGGGTAAGGCAGCGCTGGTTTTTTTGCTGACAGTATGCGCGCTGGTAATCGCGGGGCTGGTTTGGCCCAAACATTACGAGGCCAGCGCCATCGTTTTTGCCGATGACCAAAATATTATCAAACCGTTATTGGCGGGTCAGGCGGAAGTGACGCGGCCGGAACAGGTCGACCAATTGACCGTGGTTCGGCAGCGCATTTCCTCCAATCAAATTCTCGAGCAGGTGCTGCTCGACGCCAAGATGGTCGACGATGTCAGCGACAAATATAAAATTCAACCACTGATCCGTTCGCTGCAGGGCGGCATTGTCGTCAACGATGCCGGTCGCAATCATTACAAAATTGCGTATCGGTCCAAGGATGCTGCCACCGCGTATCTGTTGGCCTCGACCTTAACTGACGTATTTATCCGCGATAGCGCCCGCACCAAGCGCCAGGAGAGCGGCGAGGCTTTTACCTTTATCGATGCGCAGGTGAAAACGTATAAGGAGCAATTGCAGGGCGCGGAAGAAAAACTCAAGAACTTTAAAAGTCAGAACCCGGAAGGCAGCGAAGATACCATCTCGAAACGCATTTCCGATTTGCGCGGCAATATCGAAGCGCTGAGTTTGGATTTACAAGTTGCCAGAACCCGTCGCGATGAGTTGCGACAGCAGCTCACTCATGAAAGCGCTTTTATTGCCCAAAGCTATCGAGCGAGCGTATACCGCGACAGTCTCACGCAGGCGCAGGCCAAGCTGGATACATTGCGATTGAGCTATCAGGAAACCTATCCCGATATCGTTGCGCTGAAGCAACAGATTCAAGATCTCCAACATTCGATTACGCAGGCCGAAAATCAGCCGGCGAGCGGTGGTAGTGCCAGCAACAGTGCTTCCAACCCCGTCTATCAAAAATTAAAAACCGATCTGTCGGATGCCGAGGTTTCGGTGCGCACGTTAGAGCTGCGCGTAGCCTCCAATCAGCGTTTGTTAGAGGATTCGCTGTCTCACTCCAGGCAGGGTGCGGAGTATCAGGCGCAATTGGCCGAGCTGACGCGCGATTACAACGTAACCCGGCAAATTTACGAAAGTATGTTGGAGCGCAAAGAAAAAGCGCGCTTGTCGATGGCGCTCGACGTGCAGGGGCAAGGGCTCAATTACAAGATTCAGGAGCCGCCGGTATATCCAACGGTGCCAGTGGGCATTCGATTCATGCACTTCTTCCTTATCGCGCCGCTCGCCGGGCTGTTGGCACCGATCGGCTTGGTCGTCGCACTTATATTTTTGGATCCCCAGATTCGCTTCGTCGAACGCATGCAAACGGCGTTGCCGAAATCGGTTACGGTATTGGCGATTATTCCGCACATGACTACGAGTCAAGAGCGCCGCGAAATCAAGTCGGAATGGCGCAACGTTGTTATTTTTATGGCTGCGGTACTAGTGGTTTATGCCCTATTAGGCGTCGCTCGACTACTCGGTTGGTTGGGGTAAACAATGGCTTCCGAAGATAAAGATATGCCGCCGGCGATTTGGCCGGTCGGCGACTCGACCGATAAGAGCGTACTCGATTTGGGCGCCAAGCCGCCGATGGAGGATGAGAGTAGCCGCGAAGAAATTCGGCGCATGGCGGAAATCGGCTGGCTTAGTTATGCCGAGCTGGACGATCTTAAAATTATTCATCCGGGCATGCGCAATCCGGCTGTGCTCAATTCGTTTCGCGAGCTGCGCACTAATTTATATCAGCTCGCTGCCGGCAAGGAAAATTTTGTTTTGTTGGTCAGCTCGATAGCGCCGGAGGGAGGGGCGAGCCTGGTGAGTTTAAATCTCGGCGCGGTAATCGCGCTCGACGAAAGTAAAACCTCCATCGTTGTTGACTGCAACGTTTACGATCCGGCGCTGCACCGAATTTTACCGATCGATCCCGATTACGGTCTGGTCGATTACCTGGAAAATATTACGCTCGATCTGAAGGATATTATTTATTCTACCGGCGTGCGGCGCATGCGCATGATTCCGGTCGGCAGCCGCCGTCAGCCCGGCACCGAGTTTTTTACCTCATCGAGAATGCGGCGCTTTTTGCAAGAGCTGCGCTTACGCTACCGCGATCGCTATATCGTGATCGATGCGCCATCGATCGGCGCCAGCGCCGATGCACGTATTCTCGCCGAGCTATCCGATTATGTAGTATTGGTCGTGCCCTACGGCAAAGTAACCGAGGCGCAATTACAGGCAAGCATCGAGGCGGTGGGCGAGGATAAACTGGCCGGTGTGATCTTTAATAATTGCTAATCGATAATTATCAATCGGCACGATCAGCGCCCCCCCAATAACGCCGCATTGCGCCGGAATATGTACATTATTCCAGCGCAGTGTCCGAGCAAAAATACTAAAGCGAGCGAACGGAATGAATCACAATCGATCCTCAACAAAAAAAATCGGAGCCAGCTTTCTGTTGCTATGT
>DATIED010000485.1:0-2760 GCA_035455965.1 Spongiibacteraceae bacterium | reverse complement strand
TAGCTGCAGTGCTATCGGCCTTGAAGAGCTTGTCGGCTTCACGGATTAACCGTGCTCGCAGCTTCGATGAGTACTCCTTCATGCCCCGAAAAAGAGACCCCCTTCACCCCGCCGTCAAGCTTATCGAAAACGTGTAGCTTGGTGGTTCTAGCGCATTCGCAACAGCGAAAAACAGAACGGTTCATTTTCTAAAGAGAGAAATTATCATGCTGCTAAAAGATAAAGTTCTGATTATTTCCGGTATCGGCCCTGGCCTAGGCGTTAAGTTAGCTGTAGAAGCCGCGCGCGAAGGCGCCAAAGGTTTGGTGATCGCTGCGCGCGGCACCGACAAACTCGACGATGCGGAAAAGCGTGTGCGCGAACTCGGCGTCACTTGCAAAATCGTCAAAGTGCCGACCGATATCAGCGTACCTGCGCAGTGCAAGAATTTAGTCGAAGTGGCGATGAAGGAGTTTGGCCGCATCGATGCATTGATCAACAGCGCGTATTTTCACGGCAACTCCGAACCGATTATGGGTGGCGATCTGGAGCTGTGGAAGACTGCGTTCAACACCAATGTTATCGGCTCGGTTGAGCTCAGCCGCGCGGTGGCACCGCATATGGCCGCACAGGGCGGCGGCGCTATTGTCATCGTCAATACGATGGCGACGATGAAACCGCTGGGCGGCGAAGCCGGCTACGCGATTTCGAAAGGTGCGTTGACCACGGCGACCAAATATCTGGCCGCTGAACTCGGCCCGCAAAACATTCGCGTCAATGCCACGCGCATGGGCTGGATGTGGGGCGTACCGGTGCAAACAGGTCTGCAGATGATGGCCGATGCGCAGGGTTTGAAATTGGAGGATGTAGCCGCCGGTATCGCGCAGAATATCGCATTGCGCCGCATCGTCACCGACGACGAATGTTCGCGCTCGGTATTGTTCCTCGCCTCCGATTACGCGTCCGCAGTCTCCGGCGCGATTCTCGATGTCAACGGCGGCGAATATATTCCGTCCTGATATCGCAACCATATCTGCAACAATCGTCGGCATGGAGGCCGACGCGTACCGCCCACCCAACAACCCTCTATCCCAGCAATACCCGCCTGCGCATATTTTTTTGTGCTCTGTATTGCGTTCGATCTTGCAAACAAAAAACGGCTAACGCTCCGCCCATTTTCACTTCGAGAAATACCTTTAACACCGCCCTTTACTCTCGGCATTGATCGCAAGCAGGCCATTTAAATGGCTACATATAGCCCATTGATTTTAAAATAATGCGCCATTATTATGTCGCGCGATAAAAAGCCATCACTATAAAACTATGAAAATGGGAAGTCCTCATGAATAAGAAAAGCCTACTGTTTAAGTCCATTGCCATTAGCGTCGCAATTTCCATCAGCGGCTGTGCCAGCATCATCGGTAAAAGCAGCTATCCGGTGGCCATTAAGAGCACGCCGGAAGGCACGCACTTTGTGATCAAAAATCATACCGGCACCGCCGTTCATACCGGCGAAACACCTGCAACCGTTACTCTGAATTCAAGCAAAGGCTATTTCAAAAAGGCCGAATACACCGTGACGTTCACGAAAGAGGGTTTCAAGGAGCAAACCATTCCGCTCACCGCCAGCCTGGATGGATGGTACTTTGGCAATATTCTGCTGGGTGGAATCATCGGTATGTTAATTGTTGACCCGGCAACTGGCGCCATGTGGAAATTGCCCGACGATGTTGGCGGCAATCTCGCGCACCTGGACGCTACAGCAAAACTGGAAAATGGTATTGCGCCAGAGCTTCAAGTGGTAACGCTGGATCAAATTCCCGATGCAGTGAAGAGCCAATTGATCGAACTGCGGTAGTTTAAATAGTGCAATAAAATAGCCGCCATTGCGGCTATTTTATTTCTGATGCCTGCCTTCCGTACGATCCCAGTCCAATTAATACCGCTTTGAATATTACTTCTGAACTGATTTATCTTATGCTGCGGCTCTTATTTTAATGTGCCCAAGATACTATCGACATGCAACTTAATTGCATTGGCAGCATCCGGCTCGATAAAACTGAATTCGACACTGCACAACATGCCCTCATTAGCGGGATGGCGCTGCAATATCCGCGCGTAAATCGCCGTCTGCCGCGTATCGAATAAGCCCAGCGAAATATGAATCAGAATTTCGCTGCGCAATGGCAGCACGATCGGCAGCTGCACCAACAAGCCATGGTAACTGATATCGATAATCTCGCCCTGCCAGCGTTGCTCGGCAACACCTTTTCCTTCCACGCACTGAAAATAAATCGGCAGATGCGCCGGCACGCGTGGGCTGTTGCGCACTTCGCGGCGCGGTACGCGCAATAGTTTCGGCCGCTGGGTAGCGAGCAATTCGAAGAAGCGCACCGGTTCCCGTTTGCCTTTGACCTGCACATCGTTGCTCGGACCAATCTCCACAAAATCTTTCGCCAGTTCGTAAGTGTTGGCGCCGATAAGAATTTGCCCGCGCAAACTTTGCGCTTCGATACGCGAGGTTAAATTTACTTCGTCGCCGATCGCGGTATATTCGCAATGTGCATCTGGCCCCAGTGGACCCGCGACGACATGGCCGGTGTTGATGCCGATGCCCATAAACAACGGCGGCAAGGTCAGCGATGCGTTGATGGCATTAAAATCATTCATCGCCAATTGCATTTCGACTGCGCAGGCCAGTGCGCGCTCGACATCGTCCTGCGCAGCGCTCGGCGCGCCGAATAACACCAGAATCGAATCGCCCATAAATTTATCGATGGT
>DATIED010000484.1:0-9179 GCA_035455965.1 Spongiibacteraceae bacterium | reverse complement strand
AACGGAATACCGCTCCAAAACCGCTACTGCCGTCAACGCAATCGGGAGAAAACCGAAACGTACCAAATCCATTTAGGGCTTAGCGTAATCCATCAAACGCCAGCTGCAGCTCAAATGGTAAATAACCGAGCGCGGACTGTGTAACACAGATTATTTGGGGTCGCAAACAAATCTTGTCACTCTGTCAATTGCCCGATTGCAGGGCTGAGTCGGCTGGTATTGCGAAGGGTAGAGCGAGTGATGAATTGCTGAGAAAAAAGCTGGCAGAGAACCAGTTTGGCGACATGAAACGCAAAAAAAGCGCCGCGTAGAGACGCGGCGTTAATTTATAACTCAATGACAGATTGCAGTGCTTAGCCGTGCTTTTTCGGGCCGCCGTTGCAACCTAACCAGCGCGAGCCGCTGATGGTATCGGCGTAGGGCAGGAACTTGTCCGCATCCAGCGGGCCGGCCACATTGATGGAGCGATCCAGGAAGGTCGGAGTCCACAGGTAGGCGTTGATCGGGCTGCGGATCGGCAGGATTTCCGACATCGGATCCCACGGGCTTTCGCGCAGCGACAACTTGCCTTCGACTTTTTCAGCGTAGGTTGTGCCGAAGCGACCTTTGATATGGATCAGGTGCGGCGGGTAGGCCCATGCGGTTGGGTTCATGTAATCGCCGCCGCGCATTTTCTTGACCCAGAAATCATTGGTGTCGTGCTCGGGGATATCGATCTGGCCTTTAACTTCGCCTTTGAATTCCATGAAGGTGTAACCCTGGTGGCTAACTTTCGCCTCCACGGTGTCGCCGAAACGGAAGTAGTTAACCTGTGCGAGATACTTGGGCTGGCCCCAGAGTTCCTGACAGAGGATGACCGGCTCTTCCTGGGTGATGCCGAACAGAATGGTGTATTCGCCTTCGACGCCGTTAGCTTTCGCGGCTACCGAAACAACGGCGCCGAATTCCGGAGCGTTGTCGATCGGTACGTTGTAAAACGTCACATATACCTTGGGCTCTGCGCCGGGCTCGATGCCTGGCGGCAACAGCGAGGCGATGCCTGCCGGATCGGTCAGGTATTGGATTTTAAGCATCGGCCAGCCGCCGATTTCGCCGCCGTTAAATTTCGGCGCTTCGCTGGGCGCGCCGCTGGCTTCGCTGAGAAACTTTTGAGCCATGATACATCTCCTCGTCTTGATATTAGCGTTAGTGGTTAACTCGTTTGCGGAACAGGTGCCTCACACTGGGTCTACTCAAGGTCAACCCGTGGGGGGCACCGCCTGCAGCATCGAAATCCTGGGTGGCGATAGGTTCTGGACTTATCGGTCGATGTGCAAGGCCCATAACATTAAATTTTCGTTATTTACTTGAACCGTTCAGGGCTTCGATGCGCATTGTCTAACTGGCACATTGTAACCAAGCGCGCTAGCCCATGTAAGTTTGACCGCCGTCCAGGGCGATACTTTGACCGTTTACATAGCGGCAGTCGTCCGAGCACAGTGTAGCCACAAACCGGCCGATATCCTCTTCGCAATCGCCGACGCGCTGCATCGGTACCGTCTTAATAAAAGCGGCCGCTTCGTCGGCGAAGGTCTCCTCCCACCAATCGAAAGCCGGCGATTGGGCCAGCGGCAGAATGGCATTGGTGCGGATACCGTCTTTAGCCCACTCGCAGGCGGCGGCCCGAGTCAGCGCGCGAATAGCTTCTTTTACCGCCGCATAGGGGCCATAGTTGGTCATATCCCAGCGCTTGGCCGACGAACTGCCGAGGTTGACGATATTGCCGTCGCCTTTCAGGTGCGGATAACACAGTTTCATCAGGCGAAAGGTGGCTAACGCCCCCGATTCCCAGCCTGCGGTAAATGCTTCGTCGGTAACGGTGAATAAATCGCCGTGCGGCACTTCCTGGGCGTTGTTGACCAGAATATTGAGGCCGCCGAGCTGCTGGACGACTTGCGCGACGCAGCGCTCCAGGCCGGCGTTATCTTTCACATCGACTTCAATCGCCAGCGCCTTGCCGCCGCGCCGTTGAATTTCCGCGACCGTGGCTTCCACCTTCGATAAGGTGCGGCCGGTAACGGCGACTGCCGCGCCCTCGCGCGCCAGCGCAAAGGCGATACCCTGACCGACGCCTTGTCCGGCGCCGGTGACTAATGCAACTTTACCCGCGAGTTTGGTCATGATTAAGTCTCCGCGTTTTATTCGAATCGATGCCGCTTAGGATTTGGGTCGACCTATCAGGATTTGGGTCGATAGCGAGCCGCCGATTATGTCATCTGCCGGGCAGAACGTGCGTGACAGTAATTTAATCATCGCGCGTGCTGTCGTCGCCGATTGCATTATGTGCACCGTGCAGTCGCCCTGGATTCGTCAATCATTCGCGTAAATATCCCGGTCCTTAGTCTCCGGAATAAAAATAATGCCGACCACAAAGGTTGCCAATGCGCATACGGCGGGATACCAGAGGCCGAAATAAATGTCGCCTTTCGCCGCCACCATCGCGAAGGCGGTCGCCGGCAATAAGCCGCCGACCCAGCCGCTGCCGATGTGGTAGGGCATCGACATGGCGGTATAGCGGATGCGGGTCGGAAACAATTCAACCAGCGCAGCGGCGATAGGGCCGTAGGTCAGGGCCGAATACAGGCCCAGCAGCGTCAACAGCGCCACTAGCTTCGGCCATTGAATGGCATTCGCGTCAGCATGCTCGGGATAACCGGCGGCGCGAATCGCCGCCGTCATTTGCGTGTTGAACGCTTTGCTGCGCGCATCGAATTCCGCTTTCGACAGTTGCGAGCCTTCAAAGCTGTCGATAGTGATGTCGCCGATTTTGATGGCGGCGATGCTACCGGTTGCTGCGGCGCGATTGCTGTAGTTCACGCTGTTCTTGGTGAGAAACGCTTTGGCGATGTCGCACGATGTGGTGAATTGCGAGGTGCCGACCGGATTGAATTGAAACGAGCAGGTGGCCGGATCGGCGAATACCTGCACGGGCGCATTCTGCTGTGCGCTGGCCAGCGCCGGGTTTGCGCTTTGTGTGATCGCTTTGAATATCGGTAAATAGGTGAGGCCGGCGAGCAGGCAGCCGCACAAAATAACGGGTTTGCGGCCGATCCGGTCCGAGATTGCGCCGGCGATGACAAACAGCGGCGTGGTGATCGCTACGGCGGCACCAATCAATAAGTTCGCGGTGAGGCCGTCGACCTTCAGCGTTTGCGTGAGGAAAAATAATGTGTAGAACTGGCCTGTGTACCACGCGGTCGCCTGGCCGGCGGTCAGCCCGAGCAGCGCAACGATAATGAGTTTGACGTTGCGCCAATTGCCGAAAGTTTCGCGCAGTGGCGCCTTCGAAGTTTTACCCTCGGCTTTGATGCGCTGAAATACCGGCGATTCGTTGAGCGACAGGCGAATGTAAACCGAGACCGCGAGCAACAATATCGACAGCAGAAATGGAATGCGCCAGCCCCACGCAGCGAATTGCTCCTCGCCGAGCGCGGTGCGCGTGCCGATGATCACCGCCAGCGAAAGCAGCAGGCCGATATTCGCGGTGGTTTGAATCCAGCCCGTATACAGGCCGCGTCGGCCGTGCGGCGCGTGTTCGGCGACATAGGTGGCGGCGCCGCCGTATTCGCCGCCGAGTGCAAGCCCTTGCAGCAGCCGCAATAACACCAGTGTGATCGGCGCGGCGACGCCGATGCTGTTATACGAAGGCAGGCAACCGACCAGAAATGTCGATGCGCCCATGATGACAATCGTGATCAAAAAAGTATGCTTGCGTCCGACCATATCGCCGAGGCGACCGAACACCAGCGCGCCAAACGGCCGTACCGCAAAGCCCGCCGAAAAGGCGAGCAGGGCGAAAATAAAAGCGGCAGTGTCGTTGACGCCGGAGAAGAATTGTTTGCTGGTGATTGCGGCGAGCGAGCCGTATAAAAAGAAATCGTACCATTCGAACATAGTGCCGAGTGCGGAAGCGAAGATTACTTTGCGATCCGCGCGAGTCATTACCGACTTTGCCAAAATTAACCCCTGGTATGTTGGTCTTTTAAAAGTATGCTGGTCTTTTAAAAGACCTGTTTTTTTACTGACATAAAGTTGTCAGTTGCGTTGGTCTCTTACTAATCGTGTCGATAGATATCGACATCTTTGGTTTCGCGAATAAATAGCAAGCCGATCACTAAGGTAATGACGGCGACCGCAATCGGATACCACAGGCCGTAATAAATATCGCCCGTCGCAGCGACCATCGCGAAGGCCGTGGTCGGCAGGAAACCGCCGAACCAGCCGTTGCCGATATGATAGGGCAGCGACATCGATGTATAGCGAATGCGGGTCGGGAACATTTCGACCAGAATCGCCGCGATCGGCCCGTACACCATCGTCACATAAATGACGAGCAGCGCGAGCAATGCAATCACCATGGCCGTATCGATTTGCGCGGGATCGGCTTTGGCCGGATAACCGGCGGCCGTGATCGCGGCGCCCAACTTGGTGTTGAACGTATTCGAGCGCAACTTGAACTCGTCTTTACTGAGATTGCCGCCCTCGAAGCTGGCGAGTGTCATTGCGCCGATTTTTACGCTCGCGGTGCTGCCGGCTGGTGCAATTTCGTTGGCGTAATTCACACTGTTTTTTGCCAGAAAGGATTTGACGATGTCGCACGAACTGGTAAAGCGGGCTTTGCCGATCGGATCGAATTGAAATGAACAGGTTGCCGGATCGGCGATTACAACCACCGGCGCATTTTGCTGCGCGCTTTCGAGCGCCGGGTTGGCGTAGTGCGTCAGCGCTTTGAAAATAGGGAAATACGTTAATGCGGCGAGCAGGCAACCCAGCATAATGATCGGTTTGCGGCCGATTTTATCCGACAGAATGCCGAAGATAACGAAGAACGGCGTGGCGATCAGCAATGCGGCGGCGATATAAATATTGGCGGCGGTATCCGCGACCTTTAATATTTTCGTTAAAAAGAACAAGGCATAAAATTGGCCCGTGTACCACACCACGGCCTGCCCGGCAGTGAGACCGAATAGCGCCAGCAAGACAATTTTTAAATTTTTCCATTGCCCGAACGATTCGCGCAGCGGCGCCTTCGAATGGCGTCCTTCCGCTTTCATTTTCTGGAAGGCGGGCGATTCGCTCAACGATAAGCGGATCCATACCGATACCGCGAGCAGCAATACCGATAGCAAAAATGGCACGCGCCAACCCCAGTCCGCAAAATCATCCTCGCCGATCAGCGTGCGCGTCGCCAGAATGACCAGCAGCGAAAGAAACAGGCCCAGCGTCGCGGTGGTTTGAATCCAACTGGTGAAATAGCCGCGCTTGCCGTGTGGCGCATGCTCGGCGACATAAGTAGCCGCGCCGCCGTATTCGCCGCCGAGCGCGAGGCCTTGCAGCAGCCGCAACGCGATCAATATCACCGGCGCCGCGATGCCGATGGTCGCATAGGAGGGCAGGCAACCGACGATAAACGTGGAGATACCCATGATCGTAATCGTGACCAGGAACGTGTACTTGCGGCCGACCAGGTCGCCGAGGCGGCCGAATACCAGCGCGCCGAATGGACGCACGGCAAAACCGGCGGCAAAGGCCAACAGTGCGAAAATAAAGGCGGCTGTATCGTTGACGCCGGAAAAGAATTGTTTGCTGATGATGGCGGCGAGCGAGCCGTACAGATAAAAATCGTACCATTCGAATACCGTGCCCAGCGACGATGCAAAAATGACTTTGCGTTCGGCGGTGCTCATACGTTCGGCTGTGCTTGTCGGTGCAGTGGAGTTTTCAGTCATTATTATCGACCTCCCAGGCGTCGTTCGGACTCGGTTTCCAACGGAGTCGCCGGCCGTGATACAGGCCGTTGCAGGATGCTATCATGCGCGCCTGCCGCCGGGCGACCCGCCCATCGGTTGCACCGACCCGCATACTCGTTTATCGACCAGGTCCTGTAAGTCAGGTCCTTTCGGCTTAGGCCTTTTGGACTACGCAATTTCGGCGGCGCTGTTGTAGGGTATGAGCATGCCCGTTTCGCAGCGCGGCAAGATGTTTATCAATCACCGGCTTGTCGTGAACTTTAAGCCGATCACTTTTATAGGTAGGACTGCATCATGAGAGAAGCCGTTATTGTCTCCACCGCCCGCACCCCGATTGGCAAAGCGTTTCGCGGCGCCTTCAACGATACCGAAGCGCCGGCGATGGGCGGGCATGTGGTGCGCGCCGCGGTGGCGCGTTCGGGTATCGATCCTGCGCTATTCGAGGATTGCATCATGGGTGGCGTTGCGCTGCAGGGCACGCAGTCCTATAACATTGGCCGTCTGTCCAGTATCGTTGCCGGCCTGCCCGATTCGGTGCCCGGCATGACCGTCGAGCGCCAGTGTTCGTCCGGCCTGATGGCGATTGCGATCGCTGCCAAAGGTATTATCTGCAACGAATACGATGTGGTCGCGGCCGGCGGTCTCGAATCGATTTCGCTGACCCAGACCAAACACAAAAACAGCTATCGCAGCGTTTCCAAAGCGGTGCTGGCGGTCGACCCGACCGCATACATTCCGATGATCGAAACCGCGGAAATCGTCGCCGAGCGCTACAACATTTCGCGCGACGCGCAGGACGAGTATTCGTATCAGAGCCAAATGCGCACCGCCGCCGGCCAGCGCGATGGCCGCTTCGATGCCGAGATTGTGCCGATGGCAACCACCATGGCGATCACCAATAAAGAAACCGGCGAAGTCACCTACAAAGAAACACTGTTGAAGCAGGACGAAGGTAATCGCGCCGAGACCACGCTCGAAGGTTTGAAGTCGCTGCAGCCGGTGTGGAAGGATGGTCCGTTCATCAAGCAAGGGCGCTTCATCACTGCAGGCAATGCTTCGCAGTTATCGGATGGCGCTTCGGCCTCGGTATTGGTCGACAGCAAGTTCGCCGAGAAAAATAATCTGCAACCGCTCGGTATTTATCGCGGTCTCGCGGTCGCCGGCTGCAAGGCCGACGAGATGGGTATCGGTCCGGTATTCGCGATTCCGAAATTATTGAAACGTCATGGTTTGAAAATCGACGATATCGGTCTGTGGGAATTGAACGAAGCGTTCGCCTGTCAGGTTATTTATTGCCGCGACAAACTCGGCATCGATAACGACAAGCTCAACGTCAACGGCGGCGCGATTTCGATCGGCCATCCGTTCGGCATGAGCGGTGCGCGCATGGTCGGTCACGCCTTGATCGAAGGTAAGCGTCGCGGCGCCAAATATGTTGTCACCACGATGTGTATCGGCGGTGGCATGGGTGCGGCCGGTCTGTTCGCAATCGTTTAATCATTGGATTGGCCGGATAAATTCCGGCCAATCTGTTTTTGAAGAACATTTTTGGGGAAAATAATGGACAGCAAGCACTACAAACAAGTCGCGCTCGATTACATTCGCCTGATGGGCGCCGGCGACTGGCAGGGCGTGGCCAAATTGTACGCCGACGACGCGACGGTTGAAGATCCGGTCGGCAGCGAGCCGGTGCGCGGTATCGAAGCGGTAACAGCATTTTACAAAAAGAATACCGTTAACCCGATGCAGCTGGAGCTGGAAGGACCGATTCGCGTAGCCGGTATCGAGACCGCGTTTCCGTTTAAAGTAACGGTGAATTTCCAGGGCCAGAAAATGAATATCCACGTTATCGACGTGTTCAAGTTCAATGCGGAAGGCAAAATCGCTTCGATGCGTGCCTATTTTGGTGAAGAAAACTTCGTTCCCGCTTAACTATTAAGTTCCAGCCGTCGACGTGACGGTCGTCGGCTTGCTTTAAAAGTTTTATGGCTTTCATCAAAAGTTTTATTGCCTTCATCGGAAAACAGTTTCGAAAATGATTCAGATCGACTTCGCGGGAAAAGTGGTTTTTGTCACCGGCGGCACCAAAGGTGTCGGCAAGGGTATTTGCGAAAAATTTTTAGAGGCCGGTGCGACCGTGATCGCCTGCGCGCGCAATGCGCCGGAGGCCTTGCCGCAACACGGTGGCAAGAGCGTTATTTTTCGCGCGCTCGATGTTCGCGATAGCGATGCGATCAACGAATATTTTGCCTGGATCGAGAAGGAGCACGGGCGTCTCGATGTGCTGATCAACAATGCCGGCGGCGCGCCGATGGCGGAAGCCGCGACCGCGTCGCCGCGCTTCCACGAAAAAATCATTCAATTGAATTTAACCGCGCCGCTCCATATTGCGCAGGCTGCGAATCGCCTGATGCAAAAACAAGAGGCGGGCAGCGCGATTATCAACATCGCCAGCGTCAGCGCGGCGCGCCCGTCGCCGGGTACTGCGGCTTATGGGGCGGCGAAAGCCGGCCTGGTAAATTTATCGCGCTCGCTGGCGGTGGAATGGGCGCCCAAAGTGCGCGTCAACGCCATCATCGCCGGCCTGATCGTCACCGAGCAGGCGCATTTACATTATGGCGACGATGCCGGTATTGCGGCGGTCGGCCGCACGATTCCGCTGGGACGCATGGCCACGACGGAAGATATCGCGAATGTTTGTCTGTTTCTGGCGTCGAATCTGTCGGCATATATCAGCGGCTCGGCAGTGACGGCGGATGGCGGCGGCGAAGCGCCGGCATTTCTGAATGCGTCGAATGCGAAGGAATAGTTAAAACTTGCCTCCCCTGCGTTAGTAGGGGAGGTGCTGAGCGTAGTGAAGCGGAGGGGTCAGCGTGCTTGCTGATTTGCACAAAGCTTTGCTAGTTCGCGACCCCTCTGTCACTGCGTGACATCTCCCCTATTGCATAGGGGCGACAAGTCAGTGCGTAACTTGCCTTCCCTGCGAAGTAGGGGGCAAGAGCTCACGGCGCTATCGACGCCAGACTTTTCAGCACTAAACTCACCAACATCGATTGTTGCGTGACGCCGGTTTTGGAAAAAATCGCGCGTAGATGCGCGCGCGCGGTATTGCGGGCGATGCCGAGAATCTGTGTGACTTCGTCGAGCGTTTTGCCCTCGGCCAGGATGATGGTCAAGGTCGCTTCAGTCTGCGTTAAGTGATAAAGCGTCATCAATGTGCGCGTCGAAATTTCAATTTTTTCAGCCGGGTTGCTCAGAAAAATTAATAAATGCGGCGAGCGACTCGGCGTCAGGTAGCGATCGACTGGCAATAATTTTAAAACCAATTCGTAGTCGGGCTTACCGGACGGGCGCGGAATAGACATCGCCTGGATGGTTGGCTCGGAGCTG
>DATIED010000483.1:0-2059 GCA_035455965.1 Spongiibacteraceae bacterium | reverse complement strand
ATTACAGCATCCGGTGCCGGCCGGCATCGACGAGCGTGCCTGCTTCGATGCCATCGCCCTGCATAAGGATGTCGATGGCGTTACCTGCCTCGGTTTCGGCCGCATGGCGATGGGTGAAGAGGCTTACGGCTGCGCCACGCCGAAAGGCATTATGCGTTTACTTGAGCAGTACAAGATCGAGATCGAAGGCAAACACGCAGTCGTGGTCGGCCGCAGCGCAATTCTCGGCAAACCGATGGCGATGATGCTGTTACAGGCGAACGCCACGGTCACCATCTGTCATTCGAAAACCCGCAACCTGCCCGAGCTGATCAAGCAGGCCGATATCATTGTCGGCGCGGTCGGCAAGCCGGAATTTATCAAGGGCGCATGGATCAAAGACGGTGCGGTGGTGGTCGATGCCGGCTACCATCCGGGTGGCGTCGGCGATATCGAGCTGAGTGCGGTGATCGATAGAGTGGCGGCATATACGCCGGTGCCGGGCGGCGTCGGACCGATGACGATCAACACGCTGATTCTGCAATCGGTGGCCTCGGGCGAAAGAAGTCTCGGCTAAAATTGCGGCGCTCGTCCTGCACTGCAGCGAGCGCGGCCAATCGAGCGTAAGCCACATCGATCGATACGCAAACTGAGCAGCGTATCGATCGTCGGCGCGGAGCGGTAATGCGATATTGGGTTTGGTTATTGGCATTCGGTGGCGTGTTTGCATTTCAGCAGCGCACCGCTATTCAGGACTGGCTCAATCCACCGACGCCGATCGTCGTACCGGCGGGCTTTCAAGCCGTGCTGTACGCGACAGCATGGTGCCCCTACTGCGCAAAGGCGCGCAAATTATTAAGCGCCAGAAATATTCCCTACCGCGAATACGATATCGAAAAATCCGCCGAGGGTCTGGCCCAGTACGAGCGCTTGCATGGCCACGGCATTCCCGTGCTGGTCATCAAAGACAAAGTAATCCACGGCTTCGACGCAGCCGAAATCAATGCTGCACTGGAAAGCCTATAACCCCTCCCCTGACAACTAACAACTAACAACTAACAACTAACAACTAACAACTAACAACTAACAACTAACAACTAACAACTAACAACTAACAACTATTATTTCACCAGCGCCAACGCGCGCTTCAATGTTTCGAAATGTACCGGCTTGGTCAGAAAATCGTGCATGCCGGCGGCGAATGCGCGCTCGCGGTATTCATCGATGGCGTGCGCGGTTAAACCGATGATGCGAATCGAGCGTGCCGGCAGGTATTTCGCTTCGTGCAGACGAATATTGCGGGTCGCCGAGTAACCGTCCAGATGCGGCATCTCGCAATCCATAATAATAACGTCGAACGATTTTTCCTTTGCATCGAGCGACGCAATATACGAATCGACCGCCTGCTTGCCGTCGCCGACAAATACCGCCTCAACGCCGAGTTTATTAAGCAGACCGCCCAGCACGATTTGATTGATGTGGTTATCTTCCGCCACCAACGCACGCAGCGCTGTGCCGCTGCCGTTCAGCAATAGCGGCGCCGGCGCGCTGTCCTGCCGATACTCATCGCCGAATAACCGCGCCAGGCGATTCTGCAAATTATGCAGCGAGATCGGTTTGATCATATGCGCGACGATGCCGGCCTGCTGCAGCGTGCGGTCCTCCAAAATATCCACCGCCACGCTCACCAACAAAATGGGCGGCGCGGTCCGGCCCTGCTCGCGATATAAATCCTGAGCCAATTCCAAACCATCTTGATCGGGTAGACAGCGATCGATCATCAGCACATCGTATGGGCCTTGCGACCCTGCCGCCTGTCGCAAACAATCGCGTCCCGCCTGCGCGGTCTGCGCCACCGTCACCACCATCCCGAACGATTCCAGCGCAACGCGCATCGTATGGCAAAAAGCATCGTGATCGTCGATCACCAGAATGCGTTTGCCGGCCAACACCGACGCGCGCGCCAGCGGCTCGACGATATCTTTGGTACTGGGCAGCAGCAGCGGCAACGTAAACCAGAATGTCGAGCCGACATTCGGCTTGCTGTCGACGCCGATAATGCCGCCCATCAGCTCTACCA
>DATIED010000482.1:0-2873 GCA_035455965.1 Spongiibacteraceae bacterium | reverse complement strand
GTTGCCCGCCGATCCATATATTGCTTGGATGTGAGTTATAACCCAGTTCAATAGCTCGCTCTGCGTCATTGACGTAGCGGCCTGTCTCGTTGATTTGTTTGAATTGCCGCAGGCTATTTTCCAGATGAGTAACCGGTCTTGGACCATGCCGGTAATCGAGTGCCGTCAGATTGATCGCTTCGCCGGCACCGAATCCCATGTTGAGCGGCATCTGTAACTGCTGATTCAAGGTATACGCGGCACGCGCTAAATCCGGCGCAGCACGGCGAATAAAATCGGTTACCGCAATTCCGAAACGGGGTTGCTGTGGCAAACGGCGCGCGAGCGCGGCCACGGTTAGGAAAGGGTCGAGAAATTCGACCGCCAAGCCACAGCTGCTACTATCTCCACCGCTACAGGCATCGCCAATGCAATACGCAGCCAGAGGACCATAGTCGTCGATCAACATACGATCGGAAAGCCATACGCAGTCCGGCTCGATCTGCAGCATACAGCGCGCGTAACGCTCAATTACAGCGCTTAAATTACTTGCCGCAGCCAGGTGAATACCTAACTCCATATTCGGTTCGCTCCTTTTCTACTGCTCTCCATTCGGTCGCTCGACCGGTATGACTTCATCGATACGCAGTGCGTTCATAGGGCAAGCCGCCACAGCCTGATGGGCGGTCTCGATGTGTTGTGCATCGAGCGTATCGATAACCACGAGCGGACTACCATCGGCAGCCGGTCGGATAAGATCTTGTGCAACCCGCATGCAATAACCATTGTTTTCGCACTTATCGCGATCGACAAAAATCCTGAAAGTCATTGCTACCTCCATGTAGGCATCATTTAGCGCTGCCTTAAGCAAATTCGATTACCTGCAAGGGCAGACTGGTAAAACCATGCACAGTGCTCGTATGTACCCGCGTCGCCTTATCGAGATCCAAACGGAAGGTGCGTACGCGCTCGAAAAACTGTTGTACGCATACCCTCACCTCCATTTCACCCAAATGCCGGCCCAGGCAATAGTGCGTGCCCCAGCCAAACGTAAGAATGTCATGGGTGAACGTGCGCCCCATTTTGAACTCACCGGCATCGATGCCGAAGGCGCGCTCATCGACCCCGGCGGAACCAAGCATCAAAGCCACGCGCGCCCCTTTTTTTATTAACGCACCGTGCCGGTAATCATCCTCCAGCGCAGTGCGATAGATAATTTGCGCCGGGGAATCGAAGCGCATCACTTCCAGCAAAAAATCGTCGAGTAACTGCGGCGATTTATGCAGGAGATAATCCAGATTATGGCGACTTGCCTGATAGATAGCGTTGCCGAACATTTTTGCCGTCGCCTCCTGGCCGGCAAAACACAACGCCCATAAAAACGATATCCCATGCTGCTTCGATAAGCGACCGCTGGCAACGACGCGAATCATATGATCGGTTATCGTTTCCGGCTGATCGACGCCGCGCTCGCGCTCTGCCCAAAATGCATAGAGGTAAGCCAGCAATTGTTCCGAAGCTGCCAATGCAGCCGGTTGCACAATAGCGCTGCCGTTATCCCGCGCTACAGTGAGATCGATCCAGTGTCGAATTGATTCGCGCTGTTCGGAGGGAAAGCCAATAAAGTCTGCGATCACCGCCATCGATATCGGCCCGGCGATATCGTTCATAAAGTCCACGCAGCAGTTGTTGCGCCTCGCCTTGTCCAGGGCACTATCGAGATAGTATTCCCCGAGTCGTGCAACTCGCGATGCTGCAGCTTGCGTCTTGTGCGGCGTAAATGGCCTGCCACTCAACTGACGTTGCTTATTGTGCCGGGGCGCATCGCTGCAAAAAAAACCAACCAGATCCTGAATGTGCTCCGGATGCAGTACTTCATAGGTGTCGCTGTGACAAAACGAATAGACGCTGTCATTGCTCAGCGCTTCGGCCACGTCGTCGTAACGCGATAGCGCGTAGAGATTGAGCTGCTCGTTATAATTCAGTGGCGATCGATCGCGCAAATGTCGATACACAGCCTTTGGGTCGGCATGAAACTCATAATCGAATGGATTGAACTGGAAATCCACCGGTAATTGCGCGTGCTGCATGGTCATCGTCCCGCCCATAAAATCCATGCGAAAAAGTAGTCCTATCCGACCTGTTGCAGCAATAACCCGCACCGGCAATGCCACGCCATCGATATATAACCAACCAATGGGCTGGCGAATATCGATTACCGAATCAGCGCGGCAAATGCCTTTCCCGCAGCCGTCGCGATGACCATATATGTTATGAAACCTGAATTTTTTTGGAATTCTCAGCAGCTGATTCACTAATTAAGGTAAGCGCCATCGACGGGGCATTCCGTCGCGTAATTGTCGGTGCAGATGACCGCATGCGAAGTATTTCATCGCCACGAATTTTAGTTGCAGTGAATAACCATCTGCGGGTAGCGGGAACATTGATCATGCAGCAATACGCTTATGCGAACACCACCGGCGGCAAGCTGCGCGGCTCGATAAAAGATCGGACCTATATATTCAAAGGTATTCCTTATGGCGCAACAACAGCGGGGACGGCGCGCTTCATGGCGCCACGTAAAGCGGCGCCATGGCCCGGCGCACGCGATGCATTGCAGTTCGGGCCCGCCTGCCCGCAATTGGATATCGCATCGATGCAATTTGGTGATGAAATCGCAC
Source organism: Spongiibacteraceae bacterium (assembly GCA_035455965.1). Classification (GTDB taxonomy): domain Bacteria; phylum Pseudomonadota; class Gammaproteobacteria; order Pseudomonadales; family CAMLJR01; genus CAMLJR01. The sequence goes on along the minus strand of DATIED010000482.1, from coordinate 213 downwards.
AGTTAATGCAAGGCGGCCTCGATGAACGAACTGTCGCTTACAGCGAGGATTGCCTGGTATTAAATCTATGGACTATGGGCCTGCGGGATAATGTCAAACGCCCCGTCATGGTGTGGTGTCACGGTGGCCGCTTTGCCGAAGGTTCCGGCGCCGGCGAGTGGTGCGACGGTGCCGCCCTGGCACGCCGCGGCGATGTAGTCATAGTCACAGTGA
>DATIED010000481.1:0-3431 GCA_035455965.1 Spongiibacteraceae bacterium | reverse complement strand
CTGCAACGGTAAACGCGTACCATTGGTCGCTAGTGGTGAAGAGGGTACTTTTGTCGCCGGCATTCGCTATCGCGCCTGGCAACCCTGGTCGGCATTGCATCCGATGATCGGCGTGCACTCGCCGTTGGTATTCGATTTCTTCGATACCTGGAGCGGCCGCGCACTGGGCGGCTGCACCTATCACGTAGCGCATCCGGGCGGCCGTAACTACGAACATTTTCCGGTCAACGCGCTGGAGGCGGAGGCGCGTCGGGTCGCGCGCTTCGAATCGTTGGGGCATGCGCACGGAGCGCTAGTGGCACCGCCGCTGCTGGGGCCCGAGCCGCGCTTCCTGAATACGCTGCCGAATATGCCGAGCGGGGGACATTTTTATCGGCACGATGCCGATACAGTCGTCGTGCCGCCACCGCCGAAGCCGAATCAGACATATCCGTACACTCTGGATTTGCGCTTCGATGTTTAGCGCTTTCGCTCGAGATGTCGTTTACCAGTCTGGGATTGGTTTCGACAGATCGATAAATAGCTTCGATAAGCGATCTCGATATTTAGAATTTACGTAGCTGCGTCCGCCATGGCCAAAAATGATAACGACAATCTCACCGGTGCCGCCGAACGCGCGGCCGGCTTGACCTATAAAACACTGTCCTCGGCATACGACGAAATGGTCGATGCAGACGATAACACGCGCGAGCACTGGCGCTCCTTTGCGACTTTTCTACGCGCCAGCTCGCCGCAGGCGCTCGCGCATTTAAAGCTTGAAACGCTGCGCCGCTTGAAAGAGCAGGGCGTGCATTACAACGTTTACAAGGAGCCCGAAGGCAAGCATCGCACCTGGCAGCTCGATCCGGTGCCGCTGCTTTTGCAGGAACAGGAGTGGTCCAGGTTAGAGGTCGGGCTACGCCAGCGCGCGCATTTATTCAGCTTGTTACTACAGGATTTATACGGGCCGCAACGCGCGCTGCGCGAAGGGCTGATACCGCACGAGGTGGTGCTGCGGCACCCCGAGTTCTTGCGGCCGGCGATATCGCCGGGTATGACGCCGCTGACTTTATACGCGGTGGATTTAGCGCGCGCGCCGGATGGCCGCTGGTGGGTATTGAGCGATCGTAGCCAGGGGCCGTCCGGCGCCGGTTACGTGCTGGAGGCGCGCGCGGTGACCAAGCGCGTACTGGGACAGAGCGTCAGCGGTTATTCGATCGCGCCGCTGGCGCAGTTTTTTCACCATCTGAAGCGCCATGTCGCGGCGCTGGCGCCCGATCATCAGGCGGAACCTACTATTGCCTTATTGTCGCCGGGCATTCGCAACGAAGTGTATTTCGAGCATGCCTATCTCGCCGCCCAACTCGGTATCACGCTGGTGCAAGGCGACGATCTCAGCGTTCGCAGCGGTCATGTCTATTTACGTACAGTCGACGATCTGCGGCGTGTCGATGTATTGATTCGACGCGTCGATTCGAGTTTCTGCGATCCGCTGAGTCTGCGCGCCGATTCCATGCTCGGCGTGCCGGGTTTGATGCAGGCGCAGCAGTCCGGCGGTATCGGTATGGCCAACCCGTTGGGGTCCGGCGTGCTCGAATGTCCAGCGCTGTTGCCGTTCCTGCCAGCGCTCGCGAAAGCTTGGCTAGGTGAGGACTTACTGCTGCCGAATGTCGCTACCTGGTGGTGCGGCCAAGACAAAGAGCGAAAATTTGTTTTGAGCCAATTGCCGCAATTAGTGATCAAGCGCGTCGATCGCACCGGCGGTATCGTGTTCGGCGATCAGCTGTCGCGCAAGGCCCAGCAGCAATTAAGCGATGCAATTAAAGCGGAGCCGTGGCGCTATGTCGGCCAGGAGCGCGTAAGTTTTTCCACCGTGCCGACCTTGGCCGGCGACGGTTTGGCACCGCGCCATCTGGTGTTGCGTTCGTTTCTGGCGGGCGATGGCGAACACTACGATGTAATGCCGGGGGCATTGTGCCGTGTCGCCGGTGCCGCGGAAAATTTAGCCGTTTCGACGCAGGGCGGTGGCTGGAGTAAGGATACCTGGCTGTTGCGCCGCGGCGGTTCGATGCGCGATATGTTGCGGCTGCACCCGGCCGGCCAGCGCCGCGTGGCGGCGGCGGTCCTTACCAGCCGGGCGGCCGAGAATCTATTTTGGGCAGCCAGTTATCTGGAGCGCAGCGAATCGTTACTGCGGCTGGTGATGGCCTATCAAAAGCGCTACGAGACCTGGCTCGATTACGGCTTCGACAGCGATCTGCGCGTGCTGCGGCAATGGCAGCCACTCTTGCAGTTGTACCTGCCCGGCGCATTGCCCGGCGAGGTGCCGCCGGCGCCCGATACCTTGCGTCGCGCTCTGCTGGGCGGCACCACCGGTAGCCTGACCTACAACCTGCAGCGCGGTCTCGAAGGTGTGTACACGGTACGCGATCTGTGGCCGATGGATAGCTGGCGCGTGATCGAGGAGTTGGAACAGCTACTCAACTCGTTCGAGCGGCAGGGCCTCGAATGGAATCGCACCGCGGTCGGCATCGATCATTTCACGCAGCCGTTGCTCAACGCCATGCTGGCTTTTTGGGGCGCGAGCCAGGAGTCGCTCGCAATTACGCAGGGCGGCTTGTGGCTGCATATCGGTCGCCGCCTCGAGCGCGTGCAAAACATGCTGCTGATGGGCGGACATCTGTGCCGGCAGTTGGCTGACCACGAAGACGAAACACCGGTGCTGGAAACTTTGCTGCATGCACACGGCTGCGTGATCAGCCATCGACGCCGCTACGGCATCGAGTTGAATTATTTAACGGTGTGGCAGCATTTGTTGTTGGAGGTTACGAATCCACGCTCGCTTATCCATCAATTGGAAGAGTTGGAATCACTTTTGCACTATCTCAACACAAGTCCGCAGTTCGGTCTCACCGCGCAGGAAAAAATTCTGTTGTCGGTGTTGGCGCCGGTGCGTTTGGCCGATGCGCGGGCGTGGTCGCAAGCGGATACATCGCGGGCGTTGCTGGCGCAATTTCTCACCGATTTGAGCGGACGTTTGCGACAACTGGAAACCGATCTTGACCACCACTACTTCCGACATACTCAAGCCCTCACCCAATTCGCCCGTTAGGTCCAAGGTGGACGTAAGGCGATTGGAGGTTAAACACGAGACGGCGTATCGCTATCAAAGCGCGGTCGCGCTCGGTTATAGCCTGGCCTGGGTGGCGCCGCGTGTTATGCCGGGCCAGCAGGTACTGGAACAACATTTCAGCGTGCTGCCGCCCCCGCGCTTTCAACTGACCAGCAACGATAGCTTCGGTAATACGCAACATTATTTCGAACTGCACAAGGCACATCGCGAATTGCACGTGCATAGCCGAGCGATCGTCGAACGCGAAGCTGCGCCCGATCTTGCCAGGCTAAAACAACCCTGGGAGCAGGCGCAGATAAAAAATACCGCGGCGAATATG
>DATIED010000480.1:0-5184 GCA_035455965.1 Spongiibacteraceae bacterium | reverse complement strand
GTTACAGCGACAGGCCCGGCACCACAGCTGCGGATCCTCGCTAGGCACCATCCAATTGCAAACCTGATGCTTGCTATAATTCGCGCACTGGCGATAAGTCACTGCGGGGCGCGCTGGATTAAACCAGAGTTGCTTTGCGGTATCGAATTCGAAAGCCAATAACAATTCGCGATCGGGGCAAAAACCCACCGTGCGGCCGCAGGCAGTACATAGCGTACTTTCAAAAAACAGTACCGCCCGCGCCGGGCAACAACAGCGAAATATATTCACGATATATTAATTTTCCCCGGCACAGGCTCGCTCAATGCACCGCTGTTTCGTCGCGCTCAGTTGCGCCATCAGCTCCATGGGAGCTTTCTATATTCGTGCGCTTGCCGCGCGCAGCCAGCAATGCGCCAATACCGACCGCAATACCAATACTTGCAACCGGATGCCGCCGCATAAAATCGGTGATGGAATTTCTCGCATTGACACTCTTAACTCGTGCCTTGCGCATCGATTTCTGCAATTTTTGCTGCGCTTGCTCGGCCGAATCGCGCAGTTTTTCTTCGGATACTTCGGCGCGCTTGGCGACGCGATCGACCATAGCGTGTACCGCTTGCGCAGCAGCATCGGTACGCTCGTGAATATTATCTTTCAGCTTGGTTTCAATTGCGGTAGTCATAGCGCATTACCTCGACTGTGAAAAAAATTAAAAAACAAGGTCTCGACGGCTGCCGAGACCGAGTACGTGCTATCACCTGCTATTTATACTACTCATCCTGAGCTGGCTCCCTCCTGTTGCTATCGTCCTGCTAACTGAAGTCGTCTTATGCGTTAACGCGGAGCAATTTCCTTATTGTCGCTGGCAATGATTATTTCGACGCGGCGATTTAGCTGGCGCCCTGCGGCTGCCTCGTTACCGGCCACCGGGAATGCCTTGCCATAGCCGCGCGCACTGATGCGGTCGCTACTGACGCCCATGCCGACCAGTGCGTCCCGCACGGCATCGGCGCGGCGCTCGGAGAGGTCCTGATTAAAATCGTCGCCACCCACGTTATCGGTAAACCCTTCAATAGCCACGTGCCGCTGCGGATTTTCGGTGAGGAATTGTGCCAGCTTTTGCAATGAGCGTTGGCTGCCCGATTTTAAGCGTGCCTTACCGGTGTCGAACAACACATCGCCCAGTGTCATTGTCATGCCGCGATCGGTCTGCTTGGCATTCAACTCATTGCGCAGACGATCGGCCTCGGCGGTGCGCGCCTGCAGTAAAACCTTATCGCGATCCGCGCCTGCGGTTTTAATTTGCTCTTCGGCCACCTTCAAGCGCGCTGTCTCCCTGGCAATTTCCACTTTCTGTTTGGCCAGATAAGACAGATGCTCGACCTCGGACGCTTTCTCGCGCTCCTGCAACGCATTAGAAGCGGTGCCGATGGCATCGCCCGCTGCCTTTAACTCGATCGGCGCATATTTAACTACCGCCGGATCGGCTTGTGCGACCTCATAGCCCGACCGCGCCTGCGTTAACGTGGCGTTATCTTTTGGCGTCGAGGCGCAGCCGGCTAAACCGATAGTCAACACCAACGACAGCGGAATGAACGTCGAAGAAATATTGGTCAGCGGGAAAGGTGTATTTATGCGCATGGTAGATCTCCTTGCATGCTTTATTAATGACGTTGAGCGGCGCAAGCCGACGTTAGCGCGCGCGCTCCTGCTGTTCCTGCTGTATCTGGCCGCTGCGATTTACTTCCTGCAGCATGCTGCGTAAGTTGTCCTGCGTTTCCGCAACCGACTTCTGGGCTTTCGCGGACAGTGCTTTAGTTTCAGCCAACTTTGCGTCGACTTGAGCCTCGGACGCTAAATTGGCAGCCTCTTCATTGTGTTTGTCCGCCACCGCTTTATTGGCTGCCTCCAACTTATCGTGTGCCGCTTTCAATTCCAGCGGCGCAAACTCCGTTCCGCCCGCGGTGGTCGCACTCTCAATAGCGGTTTTCGCCACCGCCAATTGCTCGGTGGGAACCGGCGCGCTGGCACAACCTGCTATCGCCAACAGCGCAAATATTAATGCACCGGCACCGGCCGACAGCGCGAGTCGACGATAAATATTAGCCGTCATGAGCTTTTCGTCCTGCTGCTGATAAATAGAAATCTTATGAGTTGACGCTGAATTTAATCCGCGCATTTTTTAATCCCCTTGTTGCTGTCACTTGGCTAAAAAAAATCACAGTTTTCCATAACTACGCAATTAGAAAGCCAACATTCGTCAATGGGGCGGCAAATAATCCTCAAAGCTGATAATTCCGCGGCAAATAGCTCTTTTTTAATACCTGCCGGCCAAAAATTTACAGTGGTGATTATTTCGAGGCATAAAAGCAGAAAGGTCAGGCCCGTGATTTTTGCAAAAATTACCCGTAACAATTACCGGCTCTACCGCGCCGATGGCATTAAGCAGCAAAAAACAAACTGCCATATCAATCTAAAACCCGCTAAAGCCGGAATCATCGGCGCTGCTGCCAATTTAACCTCACTTGGCACGAATGCTGATTAACAAACGTATAGAGAGATTTTTTGGCTGTCAGAAAATTTCTTCCAGGCTCATGGATGAAGCGATGAAGATGTTTATACATTTTCCAGAGCTTGGTTTTTTTTCGAGGGCTGTAATGCGATATTTATTCGCCAAACACTGCCGCCAAACGGCCGGCAATACACGAGGGAAAAATCATGAACGAAGACATTATTAAAGGTAAATGGAAGCAACTGAAAGGTCACGCCAAACGTCAATGGGGGAAATTAACGGATGACGATCTCGACATTGCTGAAGGCAACCGCGATTACCTGATCGGTCGCATCCAGGAACGCACCGGACGGGCTCGCGATCAAGTGGAAAAAGAAGTCGCGGATTTCGAGCGCAAACTGTAGATAACGCATTGCGCGACACCATTCTCAATGAGGCAACCTCAAGGATAGTGCCAAGTGAATTTTCATGGATAATCCCGCCGCCTGGTCTGTTCCGACGAAGTGGGCTGGGGCTTCGCATATTTGCGTGGTCGGCAGATTTTTTCTCAAGCGTTCCTGGCTGCCTTTCTCTAACGGACTCGGTGCAAGAAAGCAGTCAAAATTGCTAATTTTTTATATACGAACATGGAGATAATTATGACAGCCGTTGAGACGAAACATACGCTACCGCCTTTACCGTTTCCCGAATCGGCGCTGGAACCGCATTTTTCGCGAGAAACTGTGCATTTTCACTACGATATACATCACCGTAACTACGTGAACAAACTCAACGAATTGATTGTCGGCACTGAATTTGAAGAGAGTTCGCTCGACGAAATCGTTAGAGATTCAACCGGCGACATCTTTAATAACGCCGGCCAAATCTGGAACCACAATTTTTATTGGCAATGTCTGTCGCCACAGGGCGGTGGTTTTCCCAACGATGAGCTAGCGACCGCCATTCGCGACAAATTCGGCAGCTTTAGCGATTTCCAGACCGCCTTTACTAAAACCGCCGAAGGAGTGTTCGGTTCCGGCTGGGCCTGGCTGATTCAAAATCCGAATGGCAGTCTTGCCATTATTCACACGGGCAATGCCGGCAGTCCGATTCGCTCGGGGCATAATCCGTTGCTTACCTGCGACATGTGGGAGCATGCCTACTATATCGATTATCGAAATCGCCGCCCCGACTATATGAAAGCTTTCTGGCAACTGGTCGATTGGAAGTTTGTCGGCAGTCGCTACAACCCCCTGAAGACTTTTCCCTGAAACTTTGTAAAAGACCGAGTGTGGCGCGTCTTAAAAAAAGCCCGATTGCTCGCTTTATTATTTAATCGCCGAGGATATGGACATGGAAAACAACATTGCTCTTACCGATGTAAAAACTTTGCGGGACCGCGCCCGTCGCGACATCGAAGCGGGTGCCGTAACCCAGGCCTATGGGGCGAATCGCGACACGGTGGTCGAATTGCTGAACCAGGCGCTGGCTACCGAGCTGGTTTGCGTGCTGCGCTATAAACGTCACTATTTCACGGCCAGCGGGATCCATTCCGAAGGCGTAGCAGCTGAATTCGCCGAGCATGCCACACAGGAAATGCAGCATGCGGATATGATTGCCGCGCGCATTATTCAGTTGGGCGGCGAACCCGATTTCTGTCCGGATCGACTTTCGCAGCACAGTCACGCCGAATACAACGAGTCGAAGGTACTTAGCGAAATGATCAAGGAAAACCTGATCGCCGAGCGCATCGCCATCGATAGCTATCGCGAAATGATCAATTTTGTCGGGACCGACGATTCCACCACGCGGCGCATGCTGGAGGAAATTCTCGCGGTCGAAGAGGAGCATGCCGAAGATCTCGCCAGTCTGCTCGATAACTTTAAGATGAATTGAAATTTTATAGCGGCCGCCTCGCTAAAAATAGTTCACTGGGAATAGCATCGTGCAGCCAGGCATTGATTTTTCGGCGACTACCTCCGACTTTCGAACGGCCTCCGACAGCGATTTTTCCGCGACGGAGGCCCGGCCGGGCAGCGAATCAAGTCCTATACTGCCGTCCGATACCATATTGCAGCCCGGCACAACGTGCTGGCGCATCGAACAGGCCACCCGCCTGCAATTTCTAATAGACGGCGAAGAGTATTTCGGCGCCTTGCGTGCGGCATTGCTACGCGCAAGACGCTCGATTTTTATTCTTGGCTGGGATATCGATAGCCGCATGGCGCTGCAGCCACGCGCACGCGACGATGACCTGCCGATTGCGTTCGGCGATTTTCTAAATGCGCTGGTGGCGCGCCGGCACGCGCTGCACGCTCATGTATTGAGCTGGGATTACGCAGTATTGTTCGCATTGGAGCGCGAATGGCTGCCCACCGTTAAATTGCATTGGCGCACGCATCGGCGCCTGCATTTTCAACTCGACAACAAACATCCGACCGGCGCTTCGCATCATCAGAAAATTGTCGTGATCGACGATCGCATTGCCTTTGTCGGCGGCCTCGATATCACGCGCTGTCGCTGGGATACAGCAGCACACGCGCCGAACGAGCCGCGCCGCATCGATGCCGATGGCAATCCCTACGCGGCCTTTCACGATGTGCAAATGGTGGTCGAGGGACCGGTTGCGCACGCGCTTGGCGAATTGGCGCGCGAGCGCTGGCGGCGTGCTACCGGGCGGGTGCCCAAATTGCGACACGATAGCTTTCAGG
>DATIED010000479.1:0-2352 GCA_035455965.1 Spongiibacteraceae bacterium | reverse complement strand
ACTCGGACGCGTCGATATTCTGCACGCACGCAAGAAAGCGCGGCTCTTTAAAATAAGTCCGCGGCCGGGGCTGGCTGCGGCGCTATCGACCCCGCTAATCGCGCCGACATTAAAATATCTGGAGATTGCCGAATACGCACTGCAACTCGGCGGCGGCGCCAATGTATTCGCGCGCGATAAACTCGATATCGGCGCGCGTTTTTTTATCGAGCAATTCGCCAAACTACCGGCGGCACAAAACATCGCCGACCTCGGCTGCGGCAACGGCATCCTGGGAATCATGGCCAAACGTTTGCAGCCGGCCGCGGCAATCTCTTTTATCGACGAATCGTATCAAGCGGTCGAAGCGGCCGCCGATAACTACCGGCGCAATATCGATGCAGCATTGGCGCCACCGGCAACCTTCCATTTCGACGACGGCCTGAGCCACTACAGTGGCAAACCGTTCGATCTGATTCTCTGCAATCCGCCCTTCCATCAAAACCATGCCACCGGCGATCAAGTCGCCTGGCGCATGTTTACGCAAAGCAAAAATCATTTAGGCCCTGGCGGCGAACTTTGGATCGTCGGCAATCGGCACTTGGATTATGCGTTGAAGCTTAAGCGAGTTTTTGGCAATTGCCGGCAGATTGCCGCACATCCGAAATTTGTCGTATTGGCGGCAAAAAAATAATAGGCGGTAGTTGGCAGGCCTTTCTGTCCGTATTTGGAGACCGTCAGTCGCAACGGTGGCTTGCAACCTTACTTGAAACGATAGGTTGCAACGATAGATTGCCGCGATAACTCAGAGTGCGATTGATCAACCGCACTCGACGCAATTACGCCCCTTTTGTTTTGCCCTGTATAGCAGGCGATCGACTTTTTCGATGAAATCTATTGGTTCGGCATCGTGCGACGGCAGGATCGTGCCGACGCCCAGACTGATGGTCAGCACTTTTTCAACTTTGGATTGCTCGTGCGGCAATTGCTGTTTCAAGATCAGGCTGCGACATCTTTCCGCCAGCTTTTCCGCTGCCGGCCCGTCGGTTTCGGGCAGTATGATCACAAACTCCTCGCCGCCGAAACGGGCGAAAAAATCTCTGGGCCGCATCGCGGCCGAATTCAGCACCTGCGCAACCTGCCTTAAACACTCGTCGCCTTTAACGTGTCCATAGTGATCGTTGTACTGCTTGAAATAATCGATATCCAGAATGATCAGCGACAGCGGTTGCCGATTGCGCCGCGCACTGGCCCACTCGATATCCAGAATCGAATCGAACATGCGGCGGTTAGCGATATCGGTCAAGCCATCCTTGAACGATAACTCTTCGAGCTCCTTTTGCAGATGCAGTAATTTTTCTTCATTGAGTTTGCGCTCGGTGATATCGAACATAAAACCGATCAGTGCCTCGACTTCGCCATCCTTGCGCACCACATGTACCACGTCCCGAATCCAGACGTAGCGGCCCTCCTTGGTGAGCGCGCGATAATCCGCCTCGTGATCGACGCCGGCCTCCGACTGCGAGACGCAAAATTCGACCACCGAGGCGCGATCGTGTGGATGCATACGCTCGGCCCAGTCCTCAACGCCAACCCAACTGGACGGCGTCCAGCCCAACAGGTTTTCTATTTGCGGCCCTATGTAGGTGAACTTCTTGGTCTGCCAATCGATTTTCCACGGGATCGCTTTGGTGGACTCCAATAGCGCTCTATACACATTACTGTCGGTCGCCATGCCATTATCGTCATCGGTCATTGTCATCGTTGCTTCGTTACACCAGCAGAAAGTGAGCGGCCAAAAAATTGGCAACGCCGAGCGTTGCCGAGCGTCATTATAGAGAAAATTTTGGGGGTTGCCTGCCCGGCGGCGGTGGTTCGGGGTAATTTCCCAAGCCAATCCGCTCACCGATCATCGCTTCAGGCCGCGACATTCCGCAAAATACTGAATGCGAGGCGAATCACCATAATCCATAAAAACAGGCTGGCGATCGCGTACACGACAAAACGCTGCATGATGTGGTTATAGGTGCAGTGAATCACGCTGTGCAGGATGCGAAATATCAAGAATCCGAATGCACAAAAAATATGCAGATAATCGACCTGATTCAGGGCGTGCAACGCAAGCACGCAGGCGTAGAAAATAACCGGCAGCTCAAATAAGTTTTGGAAGTTATTGGATGAGCTCACCGCCCGCGGCGGATATTTTTCCAGATCCGCACGCGTCCGGGGCTCGATACCCGTCGAACGAATGACACCGATGCGCAGATAAAACATATAAATAAACACCAACAGCGTAAGCAGTAACATTCCGACAAATGGGATAAAAATTAGCAATTGCGGCACTGTAAGCGCTCCTTGTCGAGGTCGTAGGGT
>DATIED010000478.1:0-4813 GCA_035455965.1 Spongiibacteraceae bacterium | reverse complement strand
ATTGGAAGCGCTGACACGCAATCTGGCATTCGCCAATATCGAAGAGTTTTATTTTCTTAGCCGTGCCTGCCTGGTCAAGGATGAGAAATACTACGATCGTTTTGACCGGGCTTTCGGTGTCTATTTCAAGGATCTGCAGTCGGTCGACGATGTGATTCAGGCGCTGATACCGGAGGACTGGCTGCGCCAGGAGTTTATCAAGCAGCTCAGCGATGAAGATAAAGCAAAAATTCAATCGCTCGGCGGTCTCGAAAAACTTATCGAAGAGTTTAAAAAACGCCTCGACGAACAAAAGGAGCGACACGCCGGCGGTAACAAATGGATTGGCACGGGCGGCACCTCGCCGTTTGGCAATAGCGGTTACAACCCCGAGGGTATCCGTATCGGCGGCGAATCGCGCAATAAAAGCGCGGTGAAAGTCTGGGAGCGGCGCGATTTTAAAAATCTCGACGATAGCGTCGAGCTGGGTACGCGCAATATCAAAGTGGCGCTGCGGCGGCTGCGCAAATTTGCCCGCACTGGCGCCGCCGATGAGCTCGATCTCGACGATACAATTCGCTCGACGGCAAAAAATGCCGGTTATCTCGATCTGAAGATGGTGCCCGAGCGTCATAATGCCGTGAAGGTGTTGTTGTTTTTCGATGTCGGCGGCTCGATGGATCCGTATATTCGGCTGTGCGAGGAGTTATTTTCCGCCGCGCGCACCGAATTCAAACACATGGAGTATTTTTACTTCCATAATTTTATTTACGAATCAGTTTGGCAAAATAATGTTCGGCGCCAGCACGAACGTATCAATACGCACGATATTTTGCACAAGTACAGCAGCGATTATCGCGTGGTATTTATCGGCGATGCCTCGATGTCGCCGTACGAAATAATGCAGCCCGGCGGCAGCGTCGAGCATTGGAACGAAGAGGCGGGCGAGACCTGGATGCGCCGGATTCTTACCACTTACGATAAGGTGTTATGGCTCAATCCGACACCGGAAGGCGATTGGCACTGGACCAGCAGCATCGGCCATGTGCAGCGCCTGGTGGAAAACCATATGTATCCGTTGACGCTGAAAGGTTTGGAAGACGGGATGCGCTATCTCTCCAAATAAGCAATCGGGTTGGGCAGGCATCCTGTTTATGGATGCCAATACCGGCAATATGTTTTACCGATTAAAGCAAGCTGGCCGTTACGCAGGGCAGCTGCGAGATGATTTTCAATTTCTGCCCCTTCTCTTATAGATAATCAAAACCTCCAGTTCACTTGTGCGGCGAGAATATTTGCGTAATTTTCATATTCTGCGCTGTAGCTATAGGTCGCGCCGAGAATTTCCCCACTGCGATCGACTGATGCAGTCTTTTCGACAAAGTACATATAGGCCAAATCTACACTGAGATTGTTCACCGGTGCCCAAGTAGTGCCGATAGCGAACATAGTGCGATCGGAGGTCGGGACGCGCACGCTTCGAGTCGAGGTGGGGATGGGGGATTTATCGATGGCGACGCCGCCGCGCAGCAGCCATTGCTGGTCGAGTTGATAACTGAGGCCCAACGAATAAAACCAGGAGTTATCCCAATCCAGAGCCTCGGTGGAGCTGCTCAAGTCGACGGGCGCAGTCGGTGCATTTTCATTTTCAACCCGCAACTCGCTGAGCTTGTTCCAGCGCGTTTGCGTGACATCGCCGTGTAATGTCAGCTCCGGCGTCAGCGCGTGTGTGAAACTGAAGTCCACTTTATCGGGTGTTGTGATATCTAACGATGCTTTATAGCGTTGCGAACTACCGAGGCCCAGGGCGGAGGGAATGTTGGTGACCTTGGTATGGCCTTCCAGCGTGTAGTCGACTTTGGAGTAATACGTTAAACCGATGCGCGTTTTGTTGTTGTTGAACTCATACAGGATGCCGAGATTGTAACCCCAGCCGGTGTCGTCGCCATCGACCTTGCCCACGACATCGCTGGAGTGATCCAACGGATTGGGAATATTTTCGTCCAGATTGCCGCTTATCAAGTTGTAGGTAATGCCTGCGCCCAGCGATATGCCATTGTCGAATTTGTAGCTGACAGTCGGCTGCATAGCGATATTCTGCACTTCGCTTTTGGTGCCGAAATAGCGTCCCTGGAAGTCGTGTTCATAATCGGTGGTCAAGCCAAACGGTGCATACACACCAAAGCCCACCGCCCAATGTTCATCCAGCGGTTGTACGTAAAAACCGAAGGGTATAGCGATAAGAGGCACCATATCACCGTCATTGCTGCCACTGATCGGTGCGCCGCTGAAGCTGCTAGTGGCATCTTTGATGTCGGAATGTGCATCGATTACAGCGAAACCCGCGCTGATTTCCGCCTGCGTAAGTCGCGACATGCCGGCCGGATTCGCGCTTACCGTGCCGGCTGTATCGGCGTCGGATGCACGGCCGGAAAACGCCTGGCCGAGCGCGCGTGCGCTTTGTTCGTTGAGGGCGAAGCCGGCGCTCAGCGCCGTGCTGGATACGATACTGGTGAGCACTAATAAAGACGAGCATCGAGCTGAAGGCGTGATCATAAAAACATCTCCCCGTTGTTGTTTGCATGGGTCGAGCGTTTTTTAATCCATTAAGGTATAGACGTTGGCTATACCTTATAGAGCGTAGCAGTTCGAAATATACAGTGCCAGATCCGAAAGTTCGCTAGCGCACGAAGGTTATTCTTCTAAATACGAATAGCCCGCTAAGCCCAGCGTTAATTCCTCCAGATATTGTTTCTGTGTTTCTTTCGCGAGCCCGCTGTCCGCGAGCTTGTTTCTGTAAGCGGTTAGAATATCCTTCGGGTCGAAGTCGACGTAGCGCAGCATGTCCGAAACCGTATCGCCATCGAGCGGATTGAGCAATTGATAGCTGCCATCGGCATTTAATTCGACATGCACCGAATGCGTATCGCCGAACAGGTTATGCATATCGCCAAGTATTTCCTGATAGGCGCCGACCATAAAAAAGCCGATCAATGGCGGGTTGCCGTTATCGTAATGCGGCAGCGGCAGGGTCGGCTCGATGCCTTCGCCATCGACGTACTTATCGACCTTGCCGTCGGAGTCGCAGGTGATATCCAGCAGAATGCCGCGGCGCGTTGGTTTTTTGTCGAGGTAATTGAGCGGCAATACCGGAAAAATTTGCTCGATCGCCCACGCATCCGGTAGCGATTGAAACAGCGAAAAGTTACAAAATAATTTATCGGCTAATAATTCGTTCAGCTCATCGAGCATTTCATTATGTACGCCGGGATTGTTTTGCAAAATTTCGCGCACTTTAAAACACGAAGCGAAATAAATTTCCTCGGCGCGGGCCCATTCTTCCAGAGTGAGTTGGCCGAGCACATACATGCTTTTCGCTTCGCTGATGTAATGCACCGCGTCGTGATATGCTTCCAGGGCGCTACGCCGGGAAATGCCTTCATAACCGCTGGCTAAGTCGTGCAGAATCGTTGGATCGTTGTCGGTCGGTCGATAGGGCGGATTGCGTCCCGGCGTTTCTTCGATCTCGATAATATTGGTAATCAACACCGCGTGGTGTGCGGTCAGCGCACGCCCGGATTCGGAGATAATATTCGGATGCGGCAGGTCGAGCTCCATGCAGATATCGGCGATGGCGCCGATCACTTTGTTCGCGTATTCCTGCATCGAGTAATTGGTCGAGCAGTACGAACGCGAATTGGTACCTTCGTAATCGACGCCGAGGCCGCCGCCGACGTCCACCCATTCGATCGGCACACCGAGTTTGCGCAACTCTGCGTAGTAGCGCGCGCACTCGCGCAGCGCGCGTTGAATGTCGCGGATATTGGCGAGCTGCGAACCCAGATGATAATGCACCAATTGCAGCGCGCCGAGCTGCTCGGCCTCGCGCAGCGTTTTAATCGCCGCCAATGTCTGGCTGGCCGATAGGCCAAATTTCGATTTTTCGCCGCCGGAATTTTGCCACTTGCCTTTCCCCACCGACGCTAAACGCACGCGCATACCCAGGCGCGGCGCCACACCCATGCGCTGGGCTTCTTTGAGCACCGAAGTTAATTCGGAAGGTTTTTCGATAACGATAAAAACGCGATGACCGACCTGTTCGCCGATCAATGCCGTGCGAATATATTCGCGATCTTTGTAGCCGTTGCAAATAATGACGGAGCCGGGTTTGGCGATCGCCAGCACCGCCATCAACTCCGGTTTCGAGCCTGCTTCCAAACCAAAGCGCTCTTCGCCGCCCCATTTAAGCAGTTGTTCGACGACGTCGCGCTGCTGATTGACTTTGATCGGGTACACCGCGCGATACTGCCCCTGGAAATCGAAGCGCGTTTTGGCGGCGGCGAACGCTGCGCATAAGCGATCGATGCGATCGTGCAAAATATCGTTGAAGCGGACCAACAATGGCAGCGACATGCCGCGTGCTTCCATCTCGGCGGCCAACTGGCCGAGATTGACCGACAGCTGCGGACGGTCCGGATCGGGCCGAGCCAGCATTTCGCCGCTATCGTTGATATCGAAATAGCTTTCGCTCCAATGCGCCATGTTATAGAGCTCGCGCGAATCTTCGATCGACCAGTTCATGATTAACCTCTAAAGTGCTGCCGTCGTCTGCTGCCAACAATTTTTTTCGGCGACTGTGTTTGGCGGCGACAGTCTGCGTTGATGAACGTTCGACTGCTTAAATACGGTTAAGGTGCGGTTCAGGTTATACGGTACAGACTGCAGAGAAACTTTTAACGGTGTTCTTAAGTCCAATTTCCGGCTACATTTACACCCGTTACCTGGATCGTGTACGCGTTGCACCTTACTACTTATAGCGTGCAAGTACAGGTAG
>DATIED010000477.1:0-2313 GCA_035455965.1 Spongiibacteraceae bacterium | reverse complement strand
ATTTACTGCAGGTCGCCACCGCCGAACCGGTGCTGAAGGTAGGCTTGAATTTCGTGCCCGGCGCGGCGGCGTTCAGTCCGCTCAGCACCAAACTTGGCAGCATGTTGTCCGACGAAATTAAATCGACCAATAAACCGTGGGAAGAAAAAACTCTGCTCGGCCTGCGTGCCGACGAAGGTCTGGCGGCGCTGAACGGCCGCCAGTTCGTGGTGCTGCTCGATCCGAGCGCGATCGCGCTGGAAGCGCCGCCGAAATTATTCCGCTGCGATACGCGCGGCTCGATCACCGGCCTGTGCGAAGGCGAGGGCCAGGGCAAGCCGTGGATTCCGACCCGGGCCTACGTGCGCTTCGAGCTCAGTGTCACCGATTACCGTTCGATTAAAGACTTTATCAACACCGCCACCTCCTGCGAGGCCGACGAGCGGGTGTGGAGCGATTTTCGCGTACTGCTTGGCTCCGGCCAATTGGCGCGGCGCCAAACCGAATACGAGCGGCACATTTTGGCGCGCGGCGATTTACTAATGCAGATTCGCCGCTCGCAGGCCGAGTACAGCGGCGCACGCTACACCAGCCGGCTGCTAGTGCACGCGCAACAATTCGCACTGCTGCCGACGCCGGACGATGCGTACTGGGCCGAGCATTTTCGCGATCGCGCGCAGCCGCTGAATAACTGCATTCGCAATGTCGCCGTGCGCGGGCGCTCGCAGTCCGCGGCGATCTGGGATGCGACCACCGCGATATTCGCGCACGCTGCGCAATATCCGAATTGGGCTGCTGCTATTGCCGCCAGCACCGATGCCGATAGCGCGCCATTGCGCGAAGCCGAAAACGAATTGAGCGCGATCCGCCATGCGCTGACCATCGGCGATCTCGCCACACTCGATGCGCAGAGCCTGGAAAGCTTGACCAACCTTACCGCGCAACTGGAAACCATGCTGGACGCTGGCTATGCGCAAATTGCGCGCGCCATCGAAGCGAAGCCGCTACCTATCGAAGCGCGCGCGTTGGAGCTCGCGACGATCAGCGATCGCACCGGTTGCAATCGGTGCAAGGCCGCGCTGCAAAGCCGCATCGATGCGCTGCGCACCAGTGCGGCATCCGCGCCTGCACAGGCACAAGTGAATCCGGTCGCGCTCGACAACCAATCCTCCGCTGCGCCGCTCGGCACGCAAACTGCCGGCGAGGTGGTGCCCGCTCATCAGGCCGGTGAGCATCCTGTAAAGGGCGGTTGAGCGATCCAAAAGATCGACGATCCGCTGGGCGGTAGCGGCAGGGTTTATTTTCGCGCTGAGGACGGACCTCTGCTCGAAGCTAAGTGCTGGGATGTTGGACGCGATGTTTGTTGCAATGTAGTACACGTCGAAGCGAATTTCCGTTAGCTTCGACGTGTACTGCGCTGGCTGGGAGTTCGAATCACCCGATACTTTTATATATCGCACGCGCTAAGACGCGCGTTGTCGTTTGGTGCGGGTATGCATTTGTGTTAGGGGTGGCCCCGAAAAAATTTAAATTTAATAAAATAAACTACAGAGAAAATAATCAAAAAAAATATGAATCATATTTGCATTATTTACCGACATCTTTAGATGGCAAATCAGTTTGGCTGGGCAGATTATGCTTTCGATTGCGCTATTGCCGAAATTTGCATCGCTGTCGTGGTTATCTATAAAGAGAGTGTATAAGTTGAGCTGCTTCTGCGCGCCGTGCATCGTCTATTTATCTGGAATTTGACCCTGTCCATACCGCCGATAACTTCATTGCAACATTGTTCGATAGTTGCGTTCTCCAGAATTTGAACTATCTATTAACAGCCTATCGCTAGCCGTCGCGGCCTCGCCAATAATTTCGCGAGTGCGTATTGAGCCTGGAGTTGATCCGATGCAAATTTCCGCCCGCGCCATAGCGCTAGTTATCCTGTTTGCGATCGGTTTGGCCGGCTGCGGCGGTTCGAGCAGCGGCGGCGATGTGACGCCTGTCGCTGCCAACAGCGTCGTGGTCTCCCGTTCCAGCGCCGGTACCGTGACCGCCGTTGCCAACGGCGGCAGCCGTGTCCTGACGCTGGGCTTCAACTCCAGCGATGCCAGACCGATCAGCAATCTGCATGTGGCGGGCTTGTCGGCGCTGCCGGCGGGCTGGAGCGGCGCTGCGGATTTCAGCTGCGCCAGCGTCGGCTCGGGCAATGGCTGTCTGTTGAATCTCACCTACGCGCCGGCTGCCGTTGCCGGTGGTACCTTCACACTGACGTATACCTACACCAGTATTGCCGGAAATTCGGCCAGCGGTTCGATCGACATCGCGTTCGCCGCGACGGTC
>DATIED010000476.1:0-3497 GCA_035455965.1 Spongiibacteraceae bacterium | reverse complement strand
CTTCCGCAGAATACTTTTTACTGGCGCAAGCTCGAAGCGGCAAAACGCTATGCGATATATACCCTGCTAAAACTTAATCTGCCGTTTGGAGATGAAGCGGGCGCCGATATACCGGCACTATTATTTCGCTTTATGAGCGATAAGGATGCCAGTTCCGAATTTACCCAGCCGCTGGAAGGTCTGAGTCCCGTCTATACCGGTCACGAACAGGGGGCGATCACGATCAACCTTGCGGAGGCGGACGATATCGCGCGCACGCGCGCGCGCATTGAGTTAGGCGAGGGATACCGGACTTTACTGGGGCATTTTCGGCATGAGTTGGGTCACTACTACTGGAGTGTGCTGGTCGAGTCGCAACCACATTTGCTGCAGGAGTTCCGCGCCATTTTTGGCGACGAGCAGCAGGACTACGCGGCTGCCTTGCAACGTTATTACGCTACCGACCGCGCTGTTGGTTGGCAGAACGAATATCTCAGCGCCTATGCGACGATGCATCCCTGGGAGGATTGGGCCGAGTGCTGGGCGCACTACATGCATATGATCGATACCCTGGAAACGGCCAATGCATTCGCGCTGAGTCTCGATAACGAGCCACTTGCCAGTGTGTTATCCACTTCGAAAAATAAACGCAAAGCGATCGATACGGATAAGCTGCTGAAAAATTGGATGCGCCTGGCCGTCGCGATGAACGCGTTGAATCGCAGCATGGGACTGGAGGATGTGTATCCTTTTATTCTCACCGATCCGATTCGTCGCAAACTCAACTGGATTTCAAAATTGATTGTGGATTACAGGCCAGCTGCGCGCACCGTGCGGTCCGTGGCTTCGCGGGCGAGTTCTGCCACCGCCAAACTGTAATTCGTTGTCAAACTGTGTAGTTTGCGGGACCGCCGGGTTATGATGACTGGCGATGCCGCTGCGCACTCGATATCGAAAAAAGGGGGGCGGATACTCCACAGTTCGATCATATTGCATTGATTCCGTTAGCTGCGCGATAACGAAATAAATTGCTTACCGTAATCGCCAGGTAAGATACCAGGCCGGAGCATAAAAATATTGTGGACAAAATAGTTATAGACCCCCAGGTTTTTCGTCGCATACTCAATCGCAATGTCATCTGGCCATTGATCATCGGTTTGCTGAGCGCGACCTTTTTTATCGCTATCGTTTACTACTTGTTATCGATCAGCCGCTGGGTGGAAAACGCCGATTTGGTCATTCGTAAAACCAACGAAGTGCTAAAGCTTTGTCTCGATCGAGAAACAGGTTTGCGCGGCTATGTCATTACCGGCAACGAAGAGTTTCTGGAACCCTATCAGCGCGCTAAGAGTAGTATAAATCCACAAATCGATGAAATACGCCATCTGGTAGACGGCAATGCCGATCAGCGGGCACGACTCGACAATATTGTATTGTTGTCGACGCGCTGGCTCGAATATGCAGGAAATATCATAGCTCTGCGCAACAGTAACGGCGATGTCGGTAGCGGGGTGCGCAACGGTATCGGCAAAAAAATCATGGATGATTTACGCACCGACTTTAGCGATTTTCTGTTGGAGGAAGAGCGGATAAAAGCGCTGCGTTATAGTAGTGCAAAAGATACCGTTTATACCTTAATCGGCCTGTTTTTGCTGTTTAGCGTTTTGGTCGCCACTTTGCTGGCCTATTGGGGGCGTCGCGATCTGTTGTATTTATCGAGCACCTATGGCCGCGTCGTACAAAAGCAGAGCGAGCATGCGGAGTTTTTACAGCAGCAGGCCTGGCTGCGCGATGGCCAGGCAGAACTCGCCAACAAAGTGGTTGGTCAGCTTTCGCTGTCCACCGTCTGCAACAACACATTACATTTTCTTTGCGAATATCTCGATGCTACCGTGGGCGCGATCTACGTAGTGGAAAATGATGACAAAGTGCTAAAGCGCGCCGCCACCTATGCTTTTTCGGCGGAGGCGCAACAGCGTCAACAGTCGTTTCAGATGGGCGAAAGCCTGGTCGGGCAGGCGGCGGTCGAGCGACGTCTGCTGCAGATACAGAATGTATCAGGCGGATATTTCCAAATAAACTCCGGATTGGGCGCCACTCTGCCGAGCAGCATTTTGGTACTGCCGGTAGCGGTCGATCGCGAGGTGAATGCGGTGGTAGAGCTCGGTTTTGCACGCCTCACCGGTGCGCGCGAGCTCGATTTGCTGGAGCAGGTCGCGGAAAATATCGCCTCGATGATCGCGGCCGCAAATTATCGGCAACGCTTGCAGGTTGTGCTGTGGGAAACACAACACCTCAACGATGAACTACAGGCGCAGCAGGAGGAGCTGCGCGCCGCCAATGAAGAGCTGGAGGATCAGGCGCGGGTCGTGGAGGAGGCGCAGAATCGCCTGGAGTTGCAACATGCCGAGCTGGAGCAGACCAATATCCAACTGGAAGAGCAGGCGGCCGCGCTGGAGCTGAGTCGCGATACCGTTGAACAAAAAAATAACGATTTAAGCCATGCCCACTATCTGCTGGAAGAGCGTGCGCAGGAATTGGAGC
Organism: Spongiibacteraceae bacterium; assembly: GCA_035455965.1. GTDB lineage: Bacteria > Pseudomonadota > Gammaproteobacteria > Pseudomonadales > CAMLJR01 > CAMLJR01. The sequence continues at coordinate 974 of DATIED010000476.1, read as the reverse complement.
GGGCCAGCCGCTATAAATCCGAGTTCCTCGCCAATATGTCGCACGAACTACGCACGCCGCTGAATAGCTCGCTGATTCTTTCGAAGCTGCTGGCCGAAAATAGTGAGGGTAACCTCAGTCCCGAACAGATTAAGTTTGCGCAATCGATTTACGCCTCCGGCAACGATCTGTTGGAGCTGATCAACGACATTCTGGATATCTCCAAGGTCGAAGCCGGCAAGTTGGAAGTGCGCGCCGACAATGTGGCGCTGGTGAAATTTGTTGAATCGATGGAAAGTTTATTTCGGCCTTTGGCGAGCGAGAAAGGTATCGATTTTTCTCTGGAGCTTGCGGCAGATTTACCCCAGACCCTATTTGTCGATCAAAAAAGATTGGCGCAAATTCTCAAAAACCTGCTGTCGAACGCCATTAAATTCACCGATCGGGCCGGGCGCGTAGCAGTGAGCGTGCGTAGATATTCGGAGCTGGAGATTGCGATTATCGTTAAGGATTCCGGCATCGGCATCAAAGAGGAGTATCAACAGGAGATTTTCGAGGCCTTCCGACAGGGCGATGGCGCGACCAACCGTAAATACGGCGGGACCGGGTTGGGCTTGTCGATTTCGCGCGAATTGACGCGGTTATTGGGCGGCAGTATTAACGTACGAAGCGAGCCGGGCAAGGGCAGCGAATTTACGTTGGTAATCCCCTGCGTCTATCGCGATGTCACGCCGATTTTACCTCGGCGGCAATCGTCGCCGCTGGCGGTCGCCGGACGTAATGGCTCCGCAGTAAAGTCGGGCGACCAGACGCCACGCTTCGTGCCGCCGTCATTTGCCGACGACCGGGAACATTTATCGAGTGCCGCGCGCACGATTTTGATCATCGAGGACGAGCCGCAATTTGCAGAAATATTATACGATCTTGCGCGACAACAGCAGTTTAACTGTCTGGTGGCCAGCGGCGCGGACCAAGGCTTCGATACCGCCCTGCGC
>DATIED010000475.1:0-2938 GCA_035455965.1 Spongiibacteraceae bacterium | reverse complement strand
GCAGCGCAGTCAGTGAGGCGCGGATGGCATGCGCTTCTTGGTAGTCAGCGTCGCCGGTGCCGACCACGGCTGTTCCGGCCAAAAATGTTTGGGGTAGCGACCTTTCATCTCTTTGCGAACCTCGGTGTAACTACTGCGCCAAAATCCCGGTAGATCCTTTGTCAACTGCACGGGACGATATGCCGGCGACAGCAGTTCCAGCAATAGAGCCTCGCCGCCGATCGATGGGTGCCTATCGAGTCCGTAAAACTCGGTTAGCCGCGCCGCCAGCTTTGGCGCTGCATCGGCTCGATATTGGATATCGTGCTGCACGCCGGAAGGCAATAACCAGCGCTCCGGTGCCAGTTGCGCGAGTTGTTGTTGTTGCGCGTAGTCGAGGCGCGCACGCAATATCGCCATAAAATCCAACGCGCGTAAATCGTCGAGCCGGCGAATACCCGGCAGATACGGCAGCAGCCAATCCTCGAGCGTCGCGAGCAACCCGCTTTCGGAAAAATCCGGCAATGCAGCGGCCTTGCTCTGCGCCCAACGTATTCTACCCAGTAGCGCCTCGACTCGATCGGACCAGCGCAACCAGTCGCAGCCCCGCTTACGTAATTCGCACAACCAGGTGGCGGCCGCGCGCTCGTCATCGATAGCGACCAACCGCTCATCCAATACGATGGCGCCAAGACGACTCATCCGCTTGGCACTGAGGCGCTGCGACACCTCATCCCAGGCCAACTCTTCGCTATGTTGGATACGTGCATCCAGAGTCTCTATTACATCCTCTTCCGAGATTGCAGCCGCCAGCTCGATGCGCGCGCCCTGCCGGCCGCCATCATGCTCGGCGATAACTAACCAGCGCTGCCGCGCCAACGCATCGTCTCGACCGAGCACCAATTCAAAACCATCGATACCGAGATAACGCCCACCGCCGTCCTGTCTCTGACGGGCTATGCGATCGGGAAACGCGGCCAGTAATAAAACCCCGAGCGACGGCGCGACTACGCCTGCCGTACTTTTACGCTCGCCGTTGCGAGTGCCATCGCGTTGCAATAATTGCTGGGTCAACTGCTTGATACGTTGCATCACCCCATGCTGAATCGCGCTATTTTGCCCGCCCTCCCGCAGCAGTTGCATTCGCCATTCGATATCCGCAGATAAATCGCCGCCTTCGCGACGCAGAAAGTCGCCCTCCGACAACAACGCCGCCAGGCCACAGGCTTCCATTTGCCAACCGTGCTCCCGCCCGCGCTGCACTAAGCGCCCCAGCCGCGGATGTAAACCTAAATCACTGATGTCGCGCCCTGCAGTGGTGATACGTCCCTTTGAATCGATCGCGCCGAGCTCAACCAGCAAATGCCGGGCCTCGGCCAGACGCTGCGGCGATGGTCGCTCGGGCAATATGTTTTCGACATTGACCTCACTGCTCCAGAGCGCCAACTCCAGCGCCAAAGGCGCCAAATCGACCTGTTGAATTTCCGCCGCATCGTGCGCGACCAGGCGCCCCTGCTGCTCCTGACTCCACAGTCGAATACAGCGCCCGGGGCCGAGACGGCCGGCGCGGCCCGCGCGCTGCTCCGCCGAGGCGCGGGAAATCCAGCCGGTCTCCAGGCGATCCATGCCGCGACTGGGATCGAAGCGTGGCCGCCGCACTTGACCGCTATCGATAACGGTGTCGATACCATCGATGGTCAAACTGGTCTCAGCAATATTGGTCGCCAATACCACGGCGGCGCGACCGCTGGGATTCGCAGCCATGGCCAATTGCTGTTGCTCCGCAGGCAAACTCGAGTGCAGCAGATAAATATCGCCATCGATACGACCGGCCAGGCGGCGCTGCAAGCGTTGCATCGGTTGCCAGCCGGCTAAAAAAACCAGAGTTTTTATTGCGCCGGCGCGCACAACCCTCTCGATCTGCGCCGCGAGATGTTCGATAGGATCGGCCCGTCCCGGCGGCGCGTAACCGACTTGAACGGGAAAGCTTCGACCCAACGAACGCACCACCGGCGCTTTCAACCAGTCGGCCAGGGCTTCAGCCGGCAAAGTCGCCGACATAATCAATAAGTGCAATGGCTGCTCTTCACTGCGCCATTGCGCCTGCGACTCCAACGCGAATGCCAGGGTCGTATCGGCCTGCCAACTGCGCTCGTGGTACTCATCGAACAAAACATAATCCACGCCGCGCAACTCGGGATCGCGCTGAATCTGCCTTAAAAATATACCTTCGGTTATCACCTCGATAATCGTCTGAGCCGAGACCTTGCGATCATAGCGAGTGCGCAGACCGACCTTTTCGCCGAGTGAACTACCGATTTGTTTAGCGAGATAACGCGCAACGTTGCTCGCCGCCAAGCGACGCGGCTGAATGAGCAGAATGCGTCGCGTTGAATTTGCACCGCGAGTTGCCAACCAAAGTGGCAAGTAGGTGCTTTTACCCGCACCGGGTGGTGCCTCGATAACGACGCGCGGGCATTGCCGCAATGCCTGCGCTAACGCCGGCAGAATTTCGACTATCGGTGGTGCAGGTAATGCTGAGAGGGGCAATGTGAAGTTCGTATCGCTCATGCGGAGGCAACTAGATTGAAGAACGTAATTTAATGATAAAGGTCGCTAATGCTGGATCACAGTAATCGCAAATCAGTTTAAAAAAAAAGCACCAAACCAACTGGTTATGACTAATAATTAACCCCGAGATGTCTTATCCCCCCTTTCTTAAGACATCTCTGGAGCGGCCTGGCTGCTCCAGTCGAGGACTCCCGTTCTCGACGTTCACTCCTAATGGTCTTGACCCGAAGTCCCCCCAGATTTCGGGTTTTTTTTGCGCCATTGCTAATCCGTTATAGCTAAGCAAGGCCCGAGAAAAACAACCGATCGAAATTCGCGCTGGTATGCTCCGCGATTTGTTCCAAGCTAAGCCCTTTAATCGAGGCGACGCATTCGGCAACTTCGCGCG
>DATIED010000474.1:0-6937 GCA_035455965.1 Spongiibacteraceae bacterium | reverse complement strand
CACCGAGCTGGCCAACTGGGCCGACACCATCGATCGATTGCCGGATTTGTTAAGGCAAGCGGGGACCGACGACAGCATTATCGAAGATCGTGTGTTATCGATCGAGGGACAGGCCGAAATGTTGCGCGACGCGCGTCCGCGTTTTCTCTTCATCACGGCCAAAGGGGAGGACGCATCGTGACCGATGATCTCGCTGCGCAGTCGGCCACACCCAAACCAAAAAGGCGCAAGCGCACTGCATCGCTCGCCGATCGCGCTGCGCTCGAAGAGCAGGTTCTCTCTGGCAAACTGTCTATCGGTGAATCGATTCGCGCGTTGCGTAAGCAAACGGGTCTGACGCAGGCCGAGTTCGGCAAACGCTTCGATGTCTTCGAGCGTGTACAGTTAAATATTGAAAACGACAACGCAAATCCGACCGTCGAAACACTGAATAAAATTCTGCAGCCCTTCGGGCTTTGCGTCGGAATCGTTAAAAAGCGCGGCAATAATTGAAAGGCAAATGGCATGCTAGCGTGTTAGCCGTTTTATGAGCTGCTGCGGTCCGGTTTATGTTGCCGGCTAAAGGTGGCTCTTACACGCGTCCCGTCACAACCCATGCCTTAAATGACATCACTAGGACTTAGGTCCAATACCCGTGCGGACTCAGTTCGGTTACAAAGGACGATGTTGATCGAAGGCATCGCTTGCAAATGACGTTGTTGCGCCATAAACCCGCCGAAACCTTATTTGTCGTCGATGCGATGACGGGCGAGACAAAAGGTACCGCTATGAAATTCGCGTCAAAGACTGTGTGCTTACTTTTCAGTTGCGTGTTGTCGGCGTTTACGCTCCCCGCACTGGCGATCGAAGTGGCGGGGTATCGATTTCCAATTGAGGACCCCTACGACGCCACCGTACTCGGCACGCCCAAGGAGCTCAGCGCCAACGCGCCGGAGCACATACCCAGCAAAGTCTATACGATCAAAAGTATCGACCCGCTGCCCGATCTTTTCTGGTACGAAGACGGACTGAAATTCTCTGCTGCCCTGCAGGATCATCCCGCGCCACTGGTATTCAACATTGCGGGCACCGGGGCTGCCTACAACGCCAGCAAAATTATCACCATGCAACGGGAGTTGTATCACGCTGGTTTTCATGTCATCAACATCTCCTCGCCCACGGCCCTGAACTTTCTTCTCACTGGCTCAACGGGGCACATGCCGGGTTATGCGCCCGATGACGCGCAGGATTTATACCGCGCCATGCAACAGGCGTACGGCATGGTTAAAAAGGATATTCAGGTCACCGCGTTTCACGTTGCAGGTTATAGCCTGGGCGCGTTGCATGCGGCATTTGTTGCCGACATCGATCAACGGGAAAAGAAATTCAATCTCCAGAAAGTCTTTATGATCAACCCGCCCGTGAGCCTTTACAACTCGGCGATCATTCTGGACAAGCTCGTCAACGACAATATACCCAAGGTCAATGGAATCCCTGTCGCTGGCAGGTTACTGGATGAGGTGATCGACGCGCTTGCACAAGCGTATGAACCCGACCAAGGTATGGAGTTTGACAATGATTTTATTTACACCGCATACGGCAAGAAGGTAGCCGATGGCACACTCAACGGCAAACGGACTTCGGCCGCGCTGATCGGGCTTTCATTCCGGCTCACTTCGGGAGCCATGGTGTTTGCATCAGATGTCATGAACAAGACCGGCTATTTCATCCCTAAAGACAAGGTGTTTGCGCCAAATGACTCGCTGATACCCTACATCCGCCCCAGCACTCTGATCACGTTTCAAGAATATATCGATAAGATGTTGATGCCCCGGCTTCAGCAAAAATATCCCGATAAAAATCGAGAATCCATTCTTCAAGACGCCAGCCTGCACGCCATTGAAGGCTTTTTAAAAAGCAACCCCAATATTCGAGTCGTCGTTAATCGCGATGAAATTATTCTGGCTCCCGGAGAGTTGGGTTATCTCGAAGGCATCATGGGCAATCGAATAACGGTGTATCCGCTAGGCGGCCATCTCGGAAATATAAGTCACATGACCAACGTCGCAAACATGGTTTCTTTTTTGAGTGGAGTTGACGCGCCATGATTGCAGTACGCAAAAATAAATACATGCTTCGCTTTGCATCGCTGCTGCTGGCCGTATTGATCGGGGGCTGCGCCGCCACTCCGCCTCAGCAAACCAGTCTGCCCGAGCGCCAATTTCCCGAACTTGAAAATGCTCCGCCCGATCCGCACTCCATCATTGCCATTGACGACCCATTCGAAAAATTCAATCGCACGATGTACAACTTCAATGCACGATTCGATCGCTATGTATTTCTGCCGGTGGTGTCCGGCTATGAAACCGTAATGCCGAATTTTGCCCAGCAGGGCGTGACCAACTTTTTCAACAACCTTCGAGAGGTGAAATACTTCATCAACAATCTGGCCCAGGCAAAACTCACCAATACCGGCGTCACGCTGGGCCGCTTTGTTATCAACTCGACGATCGGTATCGCCGGTCTATGGGATCCCGCGACGCATATGGGGCTTTATGTGCGCAGGGAGGATTTTGGTCAGACGCTGGGTTATTGGGGCGTTGGCAGCGGTCCCTATTTGGTGCTGCCGATCTTTGGACCGTCATCCGTGCGCGATGCTGGCGGTCTGGCATTTGATTTTGCGGTTGATAATGAAATCGACCTGCTGAATGTGAATGACGACGCCAACAAGGATGGCATTCGTATCGCGCTAACCACATTGAAAGCTATCGATACCAGAAAGAATACAAAATTCCGCTACTACGAAACGGGGTCGCCGTTTGAATATACGCTGGTCCGGTTTGCATATTTGCGTATGCGAGAGGTCCAGGTGGATAAGTGATTTGTTGAGGGCCAGAATTTGTCGAGGATCAGTGCCGTCCGATGAGGGGTATGACCGGCGGGGAGTTCAACTTCAGCAATTGCGCGAATTGTTCCGATGCTACCGGCCTGCTGAACAAGAAGCCCTGCGTTTCATCGCAGGCGATATCGCGAAGAAAATCCTCCTGGGCCTGGGTTTCGACGCCCTCTGCGACCACGGTCAGGCCAAGCGTCCTGGCCATCGCGATAATTGCCTGCGTTATCGCGCAGTCCTCGGTGCTATCGGGTAAGTCACGGATAAATGAGCGATCGACTTTCAACGTATCAATTGGGAAATTCTTGATTTGGGCCAGCGAGGAGTAGCCCACGCCAAAATCGTCGATCGCGAGTCGTACGCCAATCCGCTTCAATTCAGCCAGTATTTTTAGCGCGCGCTCGTGATTCTGCATGACCATGCTTTCTGTCAGCTCGAGTTCGAGCAAATTTGGCTGCATGCCCGTGACTTGTAGAGCCTGCGCAATATCGTTCAATAGATTTTCGTCGGAGAACTGGCGCGCCGAGAGATTCACGGCGATACATACCGGTGGTAGCCCCGCTTTAATCCAGGCGACATTCTGCGCACACGCGGTTTGCAGTACCCATTTTCCAATGGGGACGATGAGTCCGGTATCTTCTGCGAGCGGAATAAATTGCGCGGGCGATACCATGCCCAAATCCGGGTGCTGCCAACGCAGCAGGGCTTCGACGCCGGTAATGCGGTTGGTCTTGAGATCGAGCTTAGCCTGATAATGCAGCAGGAATTCATCCTGCTCGATGGCCTTACGCAAGCTGCTCTCAAGCGCAAGGCGTTCCAGCGATTGACTGCGCAAGCTTTCGGAGAAGAATTGGAAATTGTTTTTTCCTTGCTCTTTCGCGTGATACATCGCGATATCGGCATTCTTCATCAGTGTATGTTCGTCTTTTGCATCGGTCGGATATTCGCTAATGCCGATACTGGCGCTAACTCGACACTCCTGTCCGTGTACCACAATCGGCTGGGTCAGTGCTGCCAGTAGCTTGCGCGCTACGATGGCGGCGTCGCTGCCGATCTCGATCTCAGGCAGCAGCACCACGAATTCGTCGCCACCGAGCCGCGCGACAAAATCGCCACCCCGCAGTGTGTCCTTTAACCGCTGCGCCATGCCGTGCAACAGCTGATCGCCTGCCTGGTGGCCCAGCGTGTCGTTTATATCCTTGAAGCGATCCAGGTCGATGAACAGCAGGGCGAAGCGACGCCGATGGCGGGATGAGTTATGCAGCGTTTGCACAAGAGTTTCTGAAAAAAGAATGCGGTTGGGAAGCCCGGTCAGTGAGTCATGGCGCGCCAGGTATTGGATTTGATTGTCCGCTTCGCGCTGGCGGGTCACATCCTTGCCGATGCCGCGATAACCGCAGAACGTGCCAGCTTCATCGAATATGGGACGTCCACTGACCGCATAGTAGATTGAGCGGTTTTCGCCGTTATTTTTCAGAATAAGATCGTGAAAATCCTGGCGCGCCGCCAATTTCTGGCGATGTTCTTCCCACGTGCAGTTGATGGGCTCGGTCTTAAAACTTTCGTCCCAGTGGGTTCTGCCCAGGAAAGACGTGGTATCGCCAATATTGCGACCCGCGACGTCAGTGAAGCGAAACTGCAGGTCTTGCTCCCAGTACCAGTCTGAAGAAAACTCCGTCAGGCTACGGAAGCGTTGTTCACTGTCGCGTAGTTTTTGTTCGGTCCGTTTTCGATTGATAAATTGCGCGATATGCGAACCGGCGATGGTCAGTGTTTGTAAGAAACGCGCGTCAGGTTTTCTAATCTCGGCATTGGCAAAGCCGACTACAGCGATCACGCATTCCTGCCAAACTACGGGATACAACAAGATGTCGCGCAGCTCGGTTTCTTCTGCAAGCAGTCGACGTGGCAGCCGCGGACTGAGGGCGGAATCGGCCAGCCATAGAGTTCGTCCATTGGCGGCCGCTTCTTGCGGAAGATTTTCCGTGGGCGGAATGTCAATGTTTTCGAGCGATTGAAAGTAGTTCCGTACAGCGTCGTCGGCACTATTGTGTAACCAATATTCCTGGAGCCGCAGTGCGCCGTCGTTGTCCACCACTTCCCAGAGTGCACCGCTGATCCAGTTCTCGCTGGCGCACAGACCGGCCAGAACTCCTCGGATCGCGATATGGAAATCGTCGGTGGCGCTCAACAGACTGACAATGGCCTGTTCCAGGTTCAGCAGCAATTCGCCGCGCCAGTAGTGGGTAATGTCTCGGGTTACGCCGCGATAGCCGATGAAGCTGCCTTTATCGTCGAAGCGCGGCTGGCCGGCGTTTAGAATGTAATGCGTCCCTGTTTCTGGATAGTCAAAGCGCACGACGAACTCTTTGAACGGTTCTCGCCGCGCAAGCGTGTTTTTATGGCCGTCCCAACTACCGTCCGCTGGATGGCCGCCAATTTCCCACCATTTCTTGCCAATAAAGTCCTGTATGGCAATTTGAGCGGGTTGAACTCCTGGTGCTTCGACCTGCGTCAACTGCAGATCACCATTGAGTTCCCAGTACCAATCCGACGATAACGCTAGCACGGTATGAAGGCGTTCTTGATAGTCGACACGCCCAGCTGTCGCGAGCTCAATATCGTGGGTGGTGTTCTGATGCATCGATGGTGTTCCTTATTGTGATTTGTTTGCCATCTTTCATTCTCTCGGCCCGCAGCTCTGCGCAAATACCTTAATCAGGTTCTGACTGATTAAGGAGTCGCGACGATGGGAGCTGTCAGGCAGATGCCGCATTGTGCGAGAAGACGTTTTATCTTTATTGATAGAAAGTGGTTGATACCATCCTGTCGTTCGTTGAACCTCTGCAGATGCGGCCCGAAATTCGCGAATACATATATAGTAAATGCGGCAACAGACTGCGAGTTTTCTTGAACCGAGAGTTGCGCTACAAAATTCTATATATGTTCCGTATGTACGTTTAGTGCTCAGCCATAGCGCTCCCAAATTCAATGAGCCAATACTGCGAGATTTTTTATTTGCGGGTGTTGTGCCGCTTGAAGCAAGAGGCCACCGTTGTCTAAAGGAATCAACTGATTCTCCAGCGCATTGTTAAGGTGACCGCTCTTCCGTGATGAGAGGAGTGAAGGTGTTAACTTTAAACGTATTTAACGACTAGCTTCTTTTTCCATCGCGGGATTATTGCTTCTACGTTTCTCTGTCGATTCGTTGCTGGGATCGCTGCTCCCGGGGCTGGGATTTGCTACGGTTTTGTTGTTGTGATTATTCATCGATGCTGCGGTATCTTCATCGGCAAGATTGTTTGGCTTACTCATATGCTTCACCTCATGTTTAAGATTCTTACCTGTCGAAGTCCTGTTTCTGTAAGCACGCTTCGATAAACATCGGTTACTTGTGCTCGTCCGCTTTTTGCTGGATTTTTTCGCCGCCGCGCTCGATATCCTGGCCAGCGCCATGCATCGTGTTGCAAGCGGTGACCGAGCCGAGCAGGCCGATTACACAGAGCGAGGCAAACAGTTTGGTTAATAGTTTGTGGGTCATGCTGAAGCTCCTTCGGTTTTTAAGTCGGCCAGAATTTTAGGTCCAGGCTGATTCAGTCTCATGGCCGGCGACAATTGCAGCAGCAGCCGGGTATGGCTGCATCTTGCGTATTGTTGGCAGAGAGCTCTGTACGATAGCGAACCGAAGCGGCGGCAATGCGTCGCTGGTGCGAGGTATGTTGCTCAGGTCATAACCTGATTCTGTATTAGTGGTTCCAGGCGCCTATGCACCCAGCAACCTCCGTGCAAGCACCGACTGCATATCCCGGCGCCCATCGGCGATGAGATAAATAATGACGCGACGATCCGCGACTCGATAAATCACACGATAAGGTTTGAACGAGACTTGGCGGTACTCTCTGATGCCTACGGAGACCAACTCCTTGGGATAGCTACCACGCTCGGGATGCTGTGACAGGTCCGCCACGATCGCCATCAATTCATCCAACACGTAATTAGCTTTGCCAATAGGGGGCTCGCTATAGGCCTGCGCAGCGACTGGTTGAAGTTGAATGTGGTGTTACT
>DATIED010000473.1:0-3162 GCA_035455965.1 Spongiibacteraceae bacterium | reverse complement strand
GTCGAAGCCGGCGAAAAGCTCGGCTTCCTGCCCGGCGATCTGGCGCAAAAAATCGATCCGTATTTACGTCCGCTCTACGATGCGTTGTACGAAATGCTCGGCTCCGAGGCCGTCACCAAATTAATCGAACGCAACATCATCGAGATCGCACCGCTCGCCTATATGCGCGGCCGCACGCTCAACGATTCGTTCATCATTCTCGACGAAGCGCAAAACACCACGCGCGAACAAATGAAAATGTTTTTAACGCGCATCGGCTTCGGCTCGACCGCGGTGATCACCGGCGACGCCACGCAGATCGACTTGCCGCGCGGCACACCGTCCGGCCTGACCCATGCGATGAAAGTGCTGGATGGCGTGCCCGGCATCAGCTTCACCTACTTTCAAGCGCGCGACGTGGTCCGTCATCCGTTGGTGCAGGCCATCGTCGAAGCGTACGAGGCATTCGAGAGCGATAGCTTCGATAAAAACAGCCACGACAAAAATACAATCGACAAACTCCACGGCGACAAAAACTCTAAATGAAAGCGTTATCGTGAGTTCATTATCGGCGCCAAAAATGCGCGCGCGCGCCGCGGCGAAACTACGCCTCGACCTGCAGAATGCCAGCAGTGGCTACGAGATACCGGCACAATCATTGCTGAAACTTTGGGTGCGCGCCGCCATCGGCACGCAGCGAAGCCAGGCTGAAATAAGCTTACGCATTGTCGATGAAGCGGAAATGATCGAGTTGAATGGCCGCTATCGCGACAAACCGCAGCCGACCAATGTGTTGTCGTTTCCGGCCGATTTGCCGCCAGAGCTAAAACTGCCACATTTGGGCGATATCGTTATTTGTGCGGCGGTCGTAGAACGCGAGGCGCATGCGCAGCATAAAGCGGTAGTCGATCACTGGGCGCATATGCTAATTCACGGCACGTTACATTTACTCGGCTTCGATCATATCGAGCCGGACGAAGCGGAAGCGATGGAAAGTCTGGAAATCGATATTTTAAAAACGCTAAATATAGCCAACCCCTACCTCGCGGCCGAAACTGCGGCCCAAACAAGGACAGCTTAGTCAATCATGGCTGAAGATCGATCTAGCCAGGAACACGGCGACAAAACCTGGCTCGAAAAAATTGCCGATGTATTCTCCGGCGAGCCGAAAAGCCGCGACGAGCTGCACGAAATATTGTGCAAGGCCGAGGAAGACGAAATCATCGATCGCGATGCGCTGAAAATCATGGAGGGCGCGCTGCACGTCGGCGATATGCAAGTGCGCGAAATCATGATCGCGCGCGCGCAGATGGAGGTCATTAAAGCCGATCTACCGCTCTCGACTTTATTGCCGACCATCATCGACAGCGGCCATTCGCGCTATCCGGTGATCGGCGACAGCGCCGACGAAGTGCTCGGTATTTTGCTGGCCAAGGATCTGCTGCCGCAAATCCTCAACGGCAACAGCGACAACTTCGATATCAAATCGCTGCTGCGGCCGGCGGTCTGCGTGCCGGAGAGCAAACGCCTCAACGTGTTACTGCGAGAATTCCGCGAAAACCGCAACCACATGGCGATCGTTATCGATGAATACGGCGGCACCGCCGGCCTGGTCACCATCGAGGATGTGCTGGAAGAGATCGTCGGCGAAATCGAAGACGAATACGATGTCGAAGACGAAACCAACATTCGACAAATATCGACCACCGATTTTATCGTCAAGGCGCTTACCCCGATCGAGGATTTCAACGAGCAATTTCACAGCGAGTTGAACGACGACGAGGTCGATACCATCGGCGGCCTGGTGCTTAGAAACCTCGGGCACTTGCCGCAGCGCGGCGAAATCGCCGAGATCGACACCTTCCAATTCAAAGTATTGAACGCCGACAAGCGCCAGATTCATCTGCTGCGTGTCAGCCCGCTGCCAATGCGCGACGAAACGGGCTGAGGCATGCCTTCATCGATTCTCGCCGCGCTGCCGGCACCCGGCTGGCGCGGCCATCTAACGGCATTATTCAGCGGCGCGCTGATCACCTTATCGCTGGCACCGTTCGGTATCTGGCCGCTCGGCATCGCCTCGCTGCTGCTCTTACATATCCTGCTCGACCAACTCACGCCGAAACAGGCCGCGGTGCGCGGCTGGTTTTTTGGCGCCGGTCTGTTCGTCAGCGGCGGCTCCTGGCTGTATGTCAGCATCCACGATTTCGGCGATGCGCCATTGCCGCTCGCCACGATCCTGAGCGGCGGTTTCTGTCTGCTGCTGGCGCTGATGCACGGCATGCTGGGTTACGGCTACGCGCGCTGGATTCGCGAGCGGCGCGCCGGCCGCTGGCTCGGCTTTGCGGCGTGGTGGGTATTGTGGGAGTGGGTGCGCTACTGGCTGCTGACCGGCTTTCCGTGGTTGTATGTCGGCTACGCACACTTGGCCACGCCGCTCGGCGGCTGGGCGCCGCTCGGTGGCATTTATACGATCGGCTTTATCGTCGCACTGACCGCCGCCGCACTCTCTTTGCTCCGCTCGAATAAAACATCGCGCCGGCAAAAAGCCATTCCTATCGCGCTGAGCGTTTTATTATGGACGGCCGGTTGGGCACTGCACTATACGAGTTGGGTGCAACCACATGGCGCTCCAATTTCGGTAGCCCTGGTGCAGGCCAATATTCCGCAGTCGGTGAAATGGGATCCAGAGCATTTTCGCGCCACGCTCGATATCTACCGCGAGCTGAGCGCACCACTCTGGCAGCAGAATGACATCGTATTCTGGCCGGAAGCCGCAATTCCCGCGTTCTACAATAATGCGCCGGATTATTTCGACAGCCAGGCAGCATTGGCGGCCGGTTACGGACATAGCCTGATTACCGGTGTGCCATCGCGCGCACCGAACGGCGCAGTCCACAACAGCGCAATCGCGCTCGGCACTGGTAGCGGCATTTATCACAAACAACATCTGGTACCGTTCGGCGAGTACGTGCCATTGCAGGATTATCTGCGCGGGTTGATTCAATTCTTCGATCTACCGATGTCGGACTTCGCTGCGGGCCCTGCCGGCCAAGCGCCGCTGCGTGCCGGCGACATCACGTTTGCGCCGTATATCTGTTACGAAGTGGTATACGGCGATTTGGTGCGTCACGCGCGCGCCGATGTACTGGTGACGCTCAGCAACGACGCCTGGTTCGGCCATTC
>DATIED010000472.1:0-7090 GCA_035455965.1 Spongiibacteraceae bacterium | reverse complement strand
CGTCCTTTACGGGTGCGCCTTCATTTCGTTCAGTCGTTAATTACTCTGGCAAGGGTCACGCATGAGCTTGATCGTACAAAAATTCGGCGGTACCTCGGTCGGCTCTCCGGAGCGTATCGATCAGGTTGCCGCTAAAGTCGCTAAATTTCGCGATGCCGGCCACGATATCGTCGTGGTCGTATCGGCGATGAGCGGCGAAACCAATCGTCTGATTGCGCTCGCCAAAGAGATGCAGGAGCAGCCGACACCGCGCGAGCTGGATGTGCTGATCTCCACTGGCGAGCAGGTCACCATCGCGCTGCTGTGCATGGCGTTGCATAAACGCGGCTATGCGGCCAAATCGTATACCGGTGCGCAAGTGCGCATCGTTACCGACGATTCATTCAATAAGGCGCGCATCAAATCGATCGACGATGCGTCGATGCGCGCCGATCTGGCACAGGGCAGCATCGTCGTGGTTGCCGGTTTTCAGGGCGTCGATGAAAGCGGCAATATCACCACGCTGGGCCGCGGCGGCTCCGATACCACCGGCGTGGCGTTGGCGGCAGCGTTAAAAGCCGACGAATGTCAGATTTATACCGATGTCGATGGCGTCTATACGACCGATCCACGCGTCGTCGATACCGCGCGGCGGCTGGATAAAATTACTTTCGAAGAAATGCTGGAGATGGCCAGCCTTGGCTCCAAGGTATTGCAGATTCGCTCGGTCGAATTTGCCGGCAAGTACAACGTACCGCTGCGCGTGCTGCATAGCTTCCAGGACGGCCCCGGCACATTGATTACTCTCGAGGACACTTCCACCATGGAAAACCCCGCTATTTCCGGTATCGCGTTCAATCGCGACGAAGCTAAATTGACCATCGTCGGCGTGCCCGATACGCCCGGCGTGGCCTATCAGATTCTCGGTCCGATCGGCGATGCGAATGTCGAAGTCGATGTCATCGTGCAAAACGTCGGGCAGGATAACACCACCGATTTTACCTTTACCGTACATCGCAACGAATTGGAAAAGGCCGAGGCAATTCTGCGCGCCACTGCGCAAAAGCTCGGTGCGCGCGATGTAAAAACCGACGCAAAAATATGCAAGGTTTCGGTGGTTGGCGTCGGCATGCGCTCGCACGCCGGCATTGCCAGCAAAATGTTTAAGGCGCTGGCCGATGTCTCCATTAACATCCTGATGATCACCACCTCAGAGATCAAGATTTCCGTGGTGATCGATGAAAAATATATGGAACTGGCGGTGCGTGCGTTACACTCGACCTTCGAATTAGATCAACCGCCTGCGGCGCGTTAAACAATTGCTATTGCACAGGTAGACGTCGACTCTGTTTTAATGCCGGTGCCGTTTCTTGATCAGGGGTGAATCGTGCTCGGTGCGGATGCCGGGCGCGCAATCTAGGAGATTACGATGCTTATTCTGACGCGCAGGATTGGCGAAACGCTGGTCATTGGCGATGAAGTGACGGTAACGGTGTTGGGCGTGAAGGGGAACCAGGTCAGGCTCGGCGTTAATGCTCCGAAGGAAGTAGCGGTGCATCGCGAAGAAATTTATCAGCGCATCCAGCTTGAAAAGCAGGATAAAGATCCGCTGCTGGGCTGAACGTTTTTACATTTTGCTATGAATTGCCGCGGCTTGTGGTATTATTCCGCCCGCAATTTTAGCAGCCAAGCCGATTAATTAAAGCTCGCTGCGGCGATAATATAGCGGTGCTTTTTCAGCACGCTTTGAACAGAGTTCTGGTAAGAAAAAGTTTTGGAGAGTTGGCCGAGTGGCCGAAGGCGCTCCCCTGCTAAGGGAGTATGGGGCTTAAAACTCCATCGAGGGTTCGACTCCCTCACTCTCCGCCATTCAAAAAAGACCTGTAAAATCAATAGCTTGCAGGCGTAAAAATCTTCATTTGTACCCACCATTTGTACCTAGTTACCTTAGCCTCACGGCTAAGGTTTCTGGGAATTCGCGCATTCATATTTTCTCGGCACAAATTCTAATCAATCATCGTTGTTGGTGAGGGATTTCTGTGCGCGTTATTTAACCAAAACAAATTCAATCAAAACTGAAAAACGGAGTTATACACAATGAGTATTCTTAATGACCAAGCCCGTGATGCTGCAAAAGCCGTTGGTGTAGTGCTGGTGAGATTTCAACATGGGTTCTATTTGTTTAGTGCAGAAGATGGTGAGCAGCTTGGATTGCCTGAATTGATGCATCAACCGTGGTCGGCGAGAGACGTGCTGGAGTATTGCGCAATGTTCATGGAAGGGATGGAAACGGGTAGCTTCGTTGTGCAGATTCAGAATTAAGTCCCATCCCCCCGCCGAAAAAGACGACCTACTTGAGGATGGATGCAATCAGCTATAGAAAAAATATCTGGAGCAGTGTTTCTTCCTATGTGTTAATCACTGAAGCAAGGTGCTGATTTTTTCTCTCCCGGAATTTTAAAATATCTGCGAGCTATGCGGCTTTCAGCTGAAGGCGCTCGATCATCCGGCTTACCTGCATTGGGCCAAACTCCTTCCCTGTAGTGGTCTTCAATCCAGAGTCATTCAGCGAAGAGGCCATAGAGCGAAGAGACTTCCCTTGCGCTACAAGGCCCTCCAGAAGCCCTCTATGCCTCTCAGCAAAGGCGTCTGTGTACTGGCTCAAAGCAACATTCCGTTGCATTGTGGTGTCACGTATACCGCCTAGTTTGACGCCTCTTGCCTTAGCTGCCTGAAGTGCCTGCTTGGTCCGTTGACTAATGAACTCGCGTTCCTGTTCGGCCAGTGCTGCGTATATGTGGAGTTGGAAGCGGTCGGCATTGGGCATACAAGCAACCTTCACATCACAGCGTTTGATTACACCCGCTATGAATTCAACATCACGACTGAGACGATCCAACTTGGATACAAGCAATACGGCTTTGTGTTTCTTCGCCAGAGCTTCTGCGGCTTTAAGGATAGGGCGTGTATCCAGCTTACCGGATTCAACCTCTGTGAACTCCTGAAGCACTTCAAACGGTATCGATGAATATCGCTCAAGGAATATCTCGATATCACGTCTCTGGGCCTCCAAGCCCAAACCGGACTCACCTTGCTTCTTGGTTGATACTCGGTAGTAAATAACGTACTTGGTGGTCTTCACAGTGTGGCTCCCTATGCTGAGAGCCAGTTTATCGACCGTTGTAACAATCATCAATGTTCGTTGTGAGTGTTACATCGATGGCAGGGGGGAGGCTATTGACCGACAAGTGATAAGCAGATATTTTATTTATAACCATAAAATAAATGATCCCAAAGGATTGCCTTGTGATGAATAAGTTAATTGCCCTCGCCTCAGCATTGTTCTTTTCTGTAGCTGCCCTAAACACCCATGCTGCTTTGTATGATCGCGGTAATGGAATGATCTATGACAGCAGTCTGAATATCACGTGGCTACAAGATGCAAGCTATGCCAAAACTACAGGCGTCGATCTGGGCCTTGGAATGTCTTGGGCAGATTCCACCGCTTGGGTGCAGAATTTGGTGTATGGCGGTTTTAGCGATTGGCGCTTAGCTTCCGGTCATGTGGTTGGCGATACCATTATCGATTCCCAAGGTCTTCGGTCTTTCACTTACGATGGAAGCACTGATAACGGGTACAACAATACCAGAAGCGAAATTGGACATTTGTTTTTCGAGCTGGGTAACAAGGGGGCTTACAATAATCTAGGCGTTGCTCAGGCAGGTTATGGTGTGACGCATAGTAGCTTTGTTGATGCGAGCACACACCAGATCATTAGTTTTTTAAATATAAACACGTGGGCTTACTGGGAGGCTGAAATATATGCTCCAGCCTCTCCTTACGCATGGTATTACAATACCAGTCACGCTGCACAAAGCTTCATCTTAGCAGGCACTCTCAATGCTGCTTGGGCCGTCCACGATGGCGACATTGCCAACGTTAGTAGTGTTCCTGTTCCCGCTGCTGCATGGTTATTCGGCTCAGGTTTACTCGGCCTAGTTGGTGCTGCTCGACGTAAATCCGCTTAAAGCTTTCTTGCGATGGTTATGGCCTTGGTGTCTGCCTTGGCCTCGCTATCAATGCTGCTTCAGATCGATTTCTTGCACATCTCGTGCAGTTTCAATGAAGAGAAGGGCGCTGAGTAAGCAAACCCCCTAGTGCTGCAAGGGGATGCCTTCTGCCAATGTTTCGGTGTGCCTATCGTAAGCCAAATAAGCGCGCTGTTATCCACGCAATATTAGTATTTAATCCCTCTGTTATTTTCCCTCCCTCTAACCAGTCTTTGGTGTGGTCAAATGGTCTTACTGCCACTGCTCGACGCAGAAAGTAACGCGCAATAAAAAGCCGCTTCTATTCAGGAGCGGCTTCCCATCTCAGTTCGCATCAGCTAAATCCAATTCATAGCGCCCTATATCCAATACGTTTGCCTTTAAATTTAAGGGCGCCGATGTCGATATATTTCCTGTGGTTCAATGTCATCCATGGCACGCGCAGCGGCCGTTGCATCGGATTTGATTAAATTGGAGCTGACCAGATAGCTTATGTAGTCGGATACGGTTTGGCCTCGAATTCTGGCAATTTTACGGAGCTGATCGAAATCAGTGCTGTTAACGGAGATAGTGATTTGGTTTCCGTTCATGCTGGACCCCTTAATACTGTGGTTATATGTACGGCTAAAGGTACTGTTATGTGTTGCGGACTATAGGCGGAAAATGGAGATAAAAATGGGCGAAGTTCACATTTTCGGTGTGATGCTCTCGATGCGGCCCACTGACGATTCCCCCGTTTGTTGCATACCGCTGGCTGGCCTCCTCCTGGTAATAGTGAGTGACGGTCGACGAATAACGACCTGGCTGGCGAAGTGATATCGCTGTCGTTGGTGCTTTGGTAGATAGATGTAATCGTTCCCATACTCGACAATTATCAAGATTTGTACCAATCAAAGATTGTGTTTGTTTATCATTAACTTATAAAATATTCGCAATATTGGTTTAAGCTGTGTTGGAAATTTTTTCGACGCCGTTTTTGCTTGCGATGTCGGCATCAAATGGGTTTTGCGGAGCGTATCAGTTGTATAAAACGAGTTTGATGGCCGGAGTTTTATTGTCGAGCGGCGTCGCTATGGCGGCCGAGGATCAGGCCAGCGGCAATTATTGGAAGTCGCTATGCGAGCAGGCGCAGAACGATTATGCGTGCGCCTATTACATCAATGGTCTGGTCGACGGCTTGACGCTGGCCATCACGGAGACGAGCCTCGTTACGCGCGGCGATGCGCATAAGGTCTACGGTTACTGCCCGCCGGCATCGGTAAGTGTCGGCGATATGAAGCAGGTATTTAAAAAATACCTGGACGATCATCCGAAAAACCGCCAGTACACTGGCGCCAGTCTCGCGCTGGATGCGTGGCGCAAAGCGTGGCCCTGCCCTAAATAATAAATCCGCCCGGCATCGACCAGATGGCATCATCGACAGCGACGAATGCTCGTTTTCGTCGTTACCGAGAAAAATATCCAGTTGATCTTTCCCCAGTAATTAGGCCAACGTCAACTGTGCGCCCAGCTCCGCTAAAAATAAGTCGGTTAAAAATAGTCGTTTGATGGCAGCTTCGTTATAGAGCGTACTTAACGCGCTGGATTTTGCTGTTAAGATTTTTTAGCAGTGGAATGGTGACCGGGTATTTGCTGTCAACGCAATAAATCGAGGGACTAACTATGAGCACTGTACGAAATGTCGCTGTTCTGGTCGGTAGCCTGCGCCGGGAATCGTTCAATCGAAAAGTTGCACAGGCATTGACGGTATTGGCGCCGGCGAGCTTGAAGTTGACTATTGCCGAGATCGGCCAGCTGCCATTTTTCAATGAGGACGAAGAGGTTTCGCCGCCGCCGACATGGACTGCGTTCCGGCAACTGATCAAAGCTGCTGATGCCGTACTTTTTGTCACGCCGGAATACAATCGCTCGATTCCCGGTGTTTTGAAAAATGCCATCGACGTCGCTTCGCGGCCGTACGGCAAAAATAACTGGGACGGCAAGCCCGGCGCGGTGATCAGCGTATCGCCCGGTGCTATCGGTGGCTTTGGCGCCAATAATAATTTGCGACAATCGCTCGCGATGTTAAATGTACCGGCGATGCCGGCGCCGGAAATGTATATCGGTCGAGTGGAAAGTTTAATAAATGCCGAAGGCGATCTCGACGATAATACGCAGCAGTTTTTGCAAAAATTCGCCCAGGCTTTCGCGGCATGGATAGAAAAAAACCGCTAACAGTTGCCGGCGCTGTTCTATTATGTGGCGGCACGGCAAACACCTGCGGTGCTGATTCGACCGCGCACTGGTAGCCAGTCAAGTAGCCGAACAATTGCATACGGTTGCATGTCTGGTGAGTGTTGCAATGCTATGGTGTATTCCCATTCACTCATCTCATTCGGCCGCTATGTATAAATGCTGACTCAAACAATTGTCTTGCTGTTAGCTGCAGTCATTCTGGTGCCGCTATGTACTCGGCTCGCGCTGGGGGGGGTGATCGGCTATCTGTTGGCTGGCCTATTGGTCGGGCCCGGCGTGCTGGCTTTAGTGGCCGATCTCGAAGAGGTGTCGCACCTGTCGGAATTCGGCGTCGTGTTTCTGCTATTCGTGATCGGCCTGGAGTTGCGGCCGTCGCGCTTATGGTTATTACGCGAGCAAGTATTTGGCCACGGCAGCGCGCAGTTGCTGGCAACGGGCGCTGTAATCGCGCTGTTGAGTTATATGGTGGGCTTGAGCTGGCAGGCATCGGGCGTAATCGGCATCGGTCTGGCACTATCGTCCACCGCGCTGGTATTGCAGACGCTGGCGGAAAAAAAGCAATTGACCGAACGCCACGGCCGCGAAGCGTTCGCTATTTTATTGTTGCAGGATCTGGCGGTAATTCCGCTGTTGGCGTTGTTGCCGTTACTGGCCGGCGGCAGCGCCGCAATAACGCAGCCCGGCTGGCAACCGGTGCTGCGAACCTGCGGAATTATTGTCGGCGCGGTACTGGCGAGCCGTGTGTTATTGCGGCCGCTGTTTCGCTTGATCGTGACCTTCGGCGGGCGCGAAATTTTTACCGCGACTGCGTTGTTGTTAGTGGTCG
>DATIED010000471.1:0-2207 GCA_035455965.1 Spongiibacteraceae bacterium | reverse complement strand
GGCCGAGCGACTGACGGCGCTGCAAAGCGAATTGCAAAACTTTCTCGGCACGACCAAACCGCACGACGATATTTCGCTGGCACTGTTCGAGTGTCCCGCATCGATGGCATTGCAAGGCGTTGCGGCATTGCACGAACCACTGCCCTCGAGCGGTATTCAAAGCGACTGGCAATTGCAGACCACTTTATCCGCCGCGCAATTGAAAGAGATCGATTTCGTGCCGATGGTGGTGAATTGGGCGCAGGCGATGGGTCTCTCCAAGTCCAGCGGCGGCACCTTCTTTTTAGTCATCACCGAATTATTTATGAATGCGCTCGAGCACGGCGTGCTGGGATTGTCCTCCAGTCTTAAAGAAGGGGCCGAAGGTTTCGAGCATTATGTCGAGGCGCGGCAGCAGCGCTTACAGAATTTGCAGAAAGGCCAAATCAGTTTTGCGCTTTCCTACCGCAATGAAAATGGGCAGGGTGTGATCCGCATTCAGGTGCAGGACAGCGGCGCCGGTTTTAATTATCGCGCGATGGGCGACGACGGCTTAACGGCGAGCAAACGATTGTCGGGCCGCGGTATCGCTTTGATGCGACGCTTTTGCCGCAGTCTCGAATATCGCGATGCCGGCAATAAGGTGTACGCCGAGTTGCTCTGTTAGTCGTCGGGTCGGCTGCCACGCGTTACATCCGCTACCTTTCTCCGTAAATTTTTTCGTAGTTGCCCTGTTGCGCGCGCGTACAGGCGGCGGGCCTCGCTTGCAGCTGCAGCCGACTCCGTCGATGTTCATCGTGCGGCGGGGTTGGAAATGCCGCGCGCTATCCCCAGATAAGAGCTTGCTCCAATAAGGCCAGCACCTAAATCATCCCTTACGGAATCAAGACAAAAATCATGACTGATCAAAATAGCGTCGAATCCGAATTGCTTACCGCACAGGATGACAGCGAACCGCGCTCCGGCACCGAGCTGGTGATTCCCGACGCGGTGTTGCCCGGCACGTTGTATTTAATACCGGTACCGAACCGGCCTTTTTTTCCGGCGCAGATTCAGCCGTTGATATTGAACGTCGAGGCTTGGGGTAAGACGCTGGAACAGGTGACGAAAACCGATCGACCGGTGCTCGGCCTGTTGTATTGCGGGGAGCAGGATCCAGGCCAGATCGATACGCGCACCGTGCCGACTATCGGCTGCGCGGTGCGGTTGCATCGCGCTCAGCAGGAGCAGGGGCAGGCGCAAATTTTAGTGGAAGGCGTGAAGCGCTTTCGCATCCGTCGTTGGCTAAGCGACAAGCCGCCGTATTTGGTCGAGGTCGATTATCCCGATAACGCCGCCGATCGCGACGGCGACGAGGTGCGTGCCTATGCGATGGCATTGATCAATACCATCAAGGAATTGCTGCCGCTCAATCCTTTGTATAGCGAAGAGCTGAAACAATATCTAGCGCATTTCAGCCCGAACGAACCGGCGCTGCTCACCGACTTTGCCGCCGCGATCACCACTGCCAGGGGCGATGATTTACAGGCGGTGTTGGAAACCCAGCCGTTGTTGCGGCGAATGGAAAAGGTATTGCTACTGCTGCGCAAGGAAAAAGAACTGGCGCAATTGCAAAGTCAGATCAGTGCGCAGGTCAACGATAAAATTCAATCGAGTCAGCGCGAGTTCTTTCTGCGCGAGCAGTTAAAAGTCATTCAACAGGAGTTGGGTATTTCGAAGGACGATCGCACTGCCGATGCCGAGGAGTTCAGCAAGCGTTTGGAGGGCAAGCAGGTGCCGCCGGCGGCGCGCAAAAAAATCGACGAAGAGTTGAAGAAATTATCGGTGCTGGAAACCGGTTCGCCCGAATACGCGGTGACGCGCAATTATCTCGATTGGGCGGCGAGCATGCCGTGGGGGGTGTATTCAACCGATAAACTCGATTTGGCACATGCGCGTACCACGCTCGATAAACATCACGATGGCCTCGACGACGTGAAGCAGCGCATTATCGAATTTCTCGCCGTGGCGAAATTCAAGGGCGAGGTGTCCGGCTCGATTATTCTGCTGGTGGGGCCGCCCGGCGTCGGTAAAACCTCGATCGGTCGCTCGATCGCGGATGCGCTCGGTCGCAAATTTTATCGTTTCAGTTTGGGCGGTATGCGCGACGAGGCGGAGATTAAAGGTCATCGCCGCACTTACATCGGTGCAATGCCCGGCAAATTGGTGCAGGCGTTAAAAGAGGTCGA
>DATIED010000470.1:0-2267 GCA_035455965.1 Spongiibacteraceae bacterium | reverse complement strand
ATGCATTCACTGTGCCGACATTCACGACTTGAAAATTTGCAGCCAGCTCGCGCGCTAATACTGTAATTGCCGCGCCGCCGCTGGAAAAATTTTTCACCATTTCGCCGGTGACCACTTGCGGAAATGCCGACACCCCTTCGTTGGCGACGCCATGATCGGCGGCAAAAATAACGATATCGACGCGCTCGATCTGCGGTTGCTCGCGTTGTTGCAGCGCCGCCAATTGAATCGCGCAACTCTCCAATACACCGAGCGAGCCCGGCGGCTTGGTCAACTGTTGCTGACGCGCACTGGCGTTCTGCCGATGCTGCTCGCTGGCCGCCTGCGCGGGCTGTTCAAACCATTCGCTCATAAGCTCGATCCTTTATTCACAAGGCGGGGCCTTTCAATACTTGCGGCAAACCCGCTACAACAAAAATCGTGCGCGCGCTCAACGCCGCCAATTGCTGGTGCAATCGGCCGCTTTCATCGACGAAGCGCCGACTTAGCACATCGGCCGGCACGACACCGAGTCCGACCTCGTTGCTCACCAACAAAATGCGGCCTTCGACTCGCGTCATCAGCTGCAGCAATGCCGCGCGCTCGCGGGCGAAGGCACCGGCATCGTCAGCCAACAGCAGATTGGTGAGCCACAGCGTCAAACAATCCACCAACAAACAGCGCGCGGGCCGCATGTGCTCGGCGATGGCGCCCGCTAAAAAAACCGGCTCTTCGATGGTCTGCGCAAAACCGCCGCGCTGCTCGCGATGCTGCCGAATACGCTCCGCCATTTCGGCGTCGCCGGCCTGCGCGGTGGCGATGTAAATGCACTCCAGGCCGCTGGCAGCGGCCTGCTGCTCGGCGAAATGACTTTTACCGGAGCGCGCTCCACCCAAAATTAATTCGAGCAATGACTTGTCTCGCAATCGATACCGCACAATTGCCGGGGCGGTTTGTTTGTTGGAATCGGTTGCGTATAGTAACGCAATCTGAGAACCATTAATGTAATCGACAACTAGTACGCAATCGACAACCAGCCGCTGCGCGAGGATATGCCATGGGCCATCGACTTTCCAAAATCTACACCCGCACCGGCGACGATGGCACCACCGGCCTCGGCGACGGTGGTCGTATCGACAAAGATCATCCGCGCATGGAGGCGATCGGCAGCGTCGATGAGCTGAACAGCCTGGTCGGCCTATTGATTGCCGAGCTGCCCGGCGACGATGCGGCGGTCGCGCCGCTCACCGAAATCCAGCATCACCTGTTCAATCTGGGCGGCGAGCTGTCGATTCCGGGCTATTCGATGATCACTGCAGCGCATGTCGCCGAGCTGGAAAATAAACTCGATGCCTTTAACGAAGAATTGCCGCCGCTGAAAAACTTTATTCTACCCGGCGGCTCGCGCAGTGCCGCGGTGTGCCATCTGGCGCGCGCAGTCTGCCGCCGTGCCGAGCGCGATCTCGTGACACTGGCGCGCGATACCGAAATCAATATCAGCGGCCGCCACTACATCAATCGGCTGTCGGATTTTTTGTTTGTATTGGCGCGGGTATTGGCGCGGCGCGATGGCGGGCAGGAAGTACTGTGGCAGCAACCCAAGAGCTAGCTTTACCGCAGGGCGCAAAGCGCCCTACAAATCGCCGGTAATTAAAGACCTATTCGCACTACCTGCACTTCCGGATCGCGCGCAGCGCCCGCTTCGTGCAAACGGTTTAAATACGCGTCCCAATACTGCTGCTGATGCGTGCACAGCTCGTAGAGATAACCCCACGAATACAGACCTGTATCGTGGCCATCGCTGAATACCAATTGAATCGCGTAATTGCCGACCGGTTGAATAGCAGTGACCGTCACGTTGATTTTTCCGACTTGCAGCGTTTCCTGGCCGGCGCCGTGGCCGCGCACTTCCGCCGACGGCGAGTGCACGCGCAAATATTCGCAACTCAGCGAATAGTGTTCGCCATTGGCGTAACTCAGCTCCAACACTTTCGATTGACGGTGCAATTCAATATTGGCTGGCAGCGGAGCTTTGTCGTTCTTTTCGCTCATGTCATTCGCTCCATGCGCGCGGGCATTTTGGCAATACGTACGATTGAACGGTACATTTAGCGACGCTCCGTGGTGACGCAGCGGCCCAGTTTATCGGGTGTCGGCAGCGTCGCGTGCGCCTGCACAATCGCCTGCAAGTTTGCCAGCAAATCCGCCGGCAATGGCGCCGAGCGCCGCGACACCAGGTCGACATGAATATCGAGCTGCTCGCTGACCGCCGCGCGATAATTCTGATC
>DATIED010000469.1:0-6482 GCA_035455965.1 Spongiibacteraceae bacterium | reverse complement strand
GATACTAAGCAAGCGCTGATTAGTAACGTTAGCACGCATCGCATCGCAGCCATTTATTATCAGATTCAGCAGGACCTGTTGTATCTGCACCGAGTCGGCACAGGCCAGCGGCAGCTGCGCCTGCAAATCCGTGGCCAGCGCAATATTGCGCGAAATCAAATCGCTATGTTCAAGCACAATGACTTTACGGACAATATCATTGATATCCACTGGTTGATTATTCACTTCGCCTTTCTTCAACAACTCACGCATACGGAGGATAATTTCGCCGGCGCGTTTATTTTCCGAAACGATATCCGCCAATATATCGTCGATGCCCGTTTGCTGCGGAAATACGCGCTTCAGCATGCGTTGCGCCGCCTGAGCATTGCATAAAATCGCCGTTAGCGGTTGATTCAATTCGTGTGCAATGGCGCCGGACATTTCGCCAAGCATCGCAACCCGGCTGAGATGCGACAATTCGTTGCGCTGACGCTGCAGCAGCACCGCCTCTTGCCTGCGCTTACTGATATCTACGTTGACACCGAGAATACAATAAGCTTTTCCCGCACTATCCAGCAGCGCCGTACCGCGACTGGCAGTCCATGTATAGGCAGTCGAATCATCGTGTCGTAAGCGAAACTCCAATTCATAGGGCGCGCCATTGTCAACCGCATTCTTTAACGCGCGCTCAACAGCTGCCCTGTCGTCCGCATGAATACGGCGAATAAATTGTGGAAGATTGATCGTATCTGCGTATTCGCCGGTAATCGACGGAGATATACCACTCCAATGTAGAAAATTGGAAGATAAATCCCAGCTCCAAGTATCCATTTGCGCTGCATTCAACGCCAAATTCAGTTGCTGCTTGCTGTTGCTCGCGGCCGCTTCGGCGCGACGCCACTCACAGATTACCGCCGTCAAAAATAAAATAGGCGTCGCGGTGAAGATAAGAAATAACTGCAACGTTAATACATTCTCAATATTAGAGTTCGCGATCAACGGCCCGCGCCACTGTTCGGCACCCCAGATGACAAAAGACGTAACGATAAGAATCAGATAACTGACATAACCGGGTCCGAAACGCGTAGCGGCCCATAATAATAGTGGCAGCAACGCGGACATCATGACCGACGAAATTTTATGATCTATCCCAACGTCGGTAAAAAACACCATGCATAGCGCAACCGTTACCGCCATTAACGCAGCGCCTTCAAGGCGCCGCCAACTCACCTTGAGCGAAGTATTGAACGATTGG
Organism: Spongiibacteraceae bacterium; assembly: GCA_035455965.1. Lineage (GTDB taxonomy): Bacteria > Pseudomonadota > Gammaproteobacteria > Pseudomonadales > CAMLJR01 > CAMLJR01. Next base: position 5,245 of record DATIED010000469.1, on the reverse strand, counting down.
CGCCGTGCCGTCGTGATTATTGCCGGTACGATAATCAGCATCGATAACGCGTTGGAAAAAAATCGGCCTCGCCACAATAGCCAGTAGTCGCCATCGCCCCATTGCAGCATTTTTACTGCAGCGATATCGACATACGAAGAAAAAAACGGTGCAAAGCCGACGCCGAATAATAGAAATATGCTGACATCGCGCCGCCTGGCGAAATTTGGCGTGCCACCGACCAAATAATAAATAGGGAGCGCCGCCAGCAGCGCTTCAAATACATTGGTAAGGAACCAGCTCAATACCATATAGAGCGGCACATGATCGGCGAGCTCCGCCAGCAGATGCGCTGGAAATACCACCGCTATCAGCAGCCACCAGTGTGTTCTCGGCGTTAATAATAGCGCCGCCAACAAAATGGCATTGGGTGGCCACAAGGTAGAAGTAGGCTGAGGAGGTAGCGTTAATACAAAACCGATTTTCGCGCCGAGCAGATAACCCGCGGCTGCGACCAAAAACCAGGCGATACGAGTGGAGTTCAGGCGCGCAGGAACTACTGCTGCCTGCGACGAAGCGACCGACTCTCGATCCGATAATGGTGCCGTCTGCATCTACAGTTCCGTCCTGGGCTGCGTCTATAGCAATCAGTCATTAAATCGACCGCTGCTATATAGAAAGAGATGACTGATTCTTTTTTTGCGACAATAGTCTTATTCTCTCTAACAGAAAAGCTTTTTTTTGTTGTAGCAGGCTTTGTACTTAAACCACATGGTGCTTATTGCGAATAATAATTTTAGAGAAGGAGCCATGACACCGGGTTTAATAGCATTTATCGCCTGGCATAGCTGATCAGAACGCAGCAAGAGCAGCCCTTGCCCTCTCGGCATCACAGAAGGTTGCTGCCCCATAGCCGGCCAACACCGGCAAAGCCGATCAGTACCCAGTGCGATACCGCTGACCCTGGTATATTGCAGCGCAAATTTTCGGCTGCGTTTTTACCGGTTGCTTGAATGGACGCTACAAGACGGGCATCGACCGACAACAGAAGCCGATGTGAAAAAGGACGGGCAATCCAGATTAACGATTCGAAACTCTCGTTCGATACAATGGAATATTGTTTAACTACGCTTTGTTAACGCCATCGTTGCGAACAATGCGAGCGAAGCCGATTAATTAACCGTATAGCCCCGCCCTTCCATACAGGCCGAATATGCGCGGAAATAAGTATTCATAGCGCCCTGGTTGACATTTCGCGCGTCTTGTTCCGCCGCCGCTCGATCGCGGCGTGCAGCACGCCCACCGGCTATTACGCCCGCCGTCGCGCCGATCGCAGCACCCTTGCCGGTATCGCCGGCGACCGCGCCGATGGCTGTGCCAGCCAATGCACCGCGCGCCGCGCCAGCGAGCCGCTGGCCGCCGGGTTGAGTTTGCGGAGCTGCAGTCGGTGTGGACGCAAGCACCACCGGATCGACTCCGGTATTATCTTTTGCCCAAACGCCGCACTGAGCTTCATCGGACTTCTGTTGGCTGGCACTCTGCCCTTTCGCCGGATAAATAATCGGCTGCTGCGCATGCGCATAAAAGCCGCCGCTCAACGCGCCGACCAGCATCATTCCACCTAGAACTTTTTTCATTGCGCGCTCACCCACATATCACACATTAAAATTAGTCAGCTATTCCGTTTATCAGCGCTCGATGATTTGACTGATATCCTCGCGGCGCATCTGCATGCTCCTGCCCTCGCTATCCCGGTATGTGACCATGCCGGCTTTTTCATCGACTTTCGGCTTACCATGCGCCTCGATCACAGCGCCCTCCTTCGTGGTGATCAAATAAGGCGTAGAGCTACAGGCCGCCAGCACGCCACAAAATACTGCGATAAAAGCAATTTTACATAGCGAGGTTTGCATATCTTTTTCCTTTAACTAGCGATCACGGCAATTTCGTATAACTTTTCAACGTCACATAAAACTCAGTAACCCATTTGTCGAGCAGCGGCTGCACATCTTTCAGCGTGAGCTTCGTATCTTCATTCTCCAGCTCCGGTCCGGCATCCTTGCGCGCAAATTCGATCAGCGTTGCGCCGGTCTGGCTATCGGTAGCTTCACCTTCGACAAATATCGTGGTAGCCGCATCGCGGGTACCACTCGCCGTACTAACCGCGGCAAATACCAACGCCACCGGAACTACTTCATAAGGCTTGAGCCCTTCCTTATCCGCGCGCACCGCAGTGATGGCGGTGCGTACCCGCAACGTATTTGGGCCTGGTCCAGCGGCGAGCGCGAGTTTGCGCTGCAGCAACGCCTTCTGCTCGGTACCGAGATACGCCACGATCTGCTCCATGGTTTCCTTCGATACCTGTTTGGTCGGCTGCTGATCCTTGCCAAGGAATAATACCGGTTGGTCCAACCAGATCTTGTCGTAATTGCCCTTGCTTAGCTCGGGACTAATCCAACGCATTACCGGCGTGCCCGTGGAAGACTTAGCCAACTCCAGCTTGGAATAATCTTTCAGAAAACCCGAGTACTGCTCCTTTTCGACCGTTTTTGTTGGTGAACAACCCACCAGAGTCAGCGCGCCAATGGCGCTCGCCAAAAATGCCGTCGCAGCAATTTTCTCAAATCGAGCAGTCATATTTTTCCCCTCTGAATGTTTGCGATACAAAAGCGATATATAGCGCGTGTATGCAAATCAAATTGCCAGCCGGCAGATAGGCTGTCTATTGGACCTTGGTCCTATACATAGAATTAATCCGCCAGTTTTTAATGCGCTGCCGCGATTTATCACAATGGATATACGGCGCGTCTGAACTCTATAGGACCAAGGTCCAATAGCCATTTTTTTCTATTTTTGTACACTCGACGAATATGCGGGTAAAGAACGATCGATAAATGAAATTTTATTTGTATTAAATGATATTTCCATTGCGAGAGAAATATGCCCAACAAAAATTCTCTGATTGCGCTTGCCATAACCATGGCATTAGCTGCGGCATTGCCCGGCTGCAAACAGCCGGAAATCAAAGGCGTTCCCGATGCACAAGGCCTGGCGGAGGTCGAGCACTCCGGCATGGATGCGGTGCGTGCCAACCCAACAGTGAATTTCGCAAAATACACCAGCATCGTCATCGACGACATCGGCTTCACGCAGCTGAAAATTACGCAGCCGCTGGACTCTTCCGCGCGCTACGAAAAATTCACACTCGACGACAAAGACTTTGCCGAGTTACGTGCCGGCTATCGGCGCCAGGTGACCGAAGTGTTGACCGACTCAGGCGCCTTTCGCGTGATCGAAAACGCCAGCGCCGGCGCAACCGACACGCTGCGCCTGCAGACCGAAATGACCAGACTCGAACCGACGGCGCCGCGCGAAAAAGATGCAGTCGGCGTTGGCTCCGCGCGCGACAAAACTTTCACCAGGGGCGCGGGTTCGATGACGTTGGTGGCGCGACTGATCGACGTCAGAAGCGGCCAAACGGTCGTAACGCTGCGCGACGAAGTCGCCGATGACGAAAGCTGGAGCCAGAATAATCCGGTATTCAATCGCGGCGCGATATTGCGCGGCTTTACCAACTGGGGCTACGGCGTACGGCGCCAATTGCAGGCGCTCGCGGCGCCAAAACAACAACAATAGCGACAGACCAATCACTTCGGAACAATAAATTTACCGAAAATATGCCAGTTTCGGCACACTCATAAGAAAAAATTCAGCAACAAAAAAAGCCGGATGCGGTATCCGGCCAAAGGGAGAGTTCTTGGTAAGCACTAGCGATCGGCAAATCGTGCATCGATCGGAACATCCATGGCGATACTCAGCTGCTACTGACTATGCAAGAAAAAAATTCGACCGCCAATTGGACCAAAGTCCTACTATGGATAACTCTAAAGTTCAAAGCCAGGCAAACCGCTGCGTATACCACTGGAATAATCTGCACCGTCTGACAAAGCATGCGCCTTAGCATTGATATAACTATGCTGCTTTAGTTCGGGAAACGGTATTTTTGCATACAGATTACCGCGCTCATACAACATCTCATCGATATAGCCGTTTGCCAGCAGGCGCCAATCCAGCGACTTATTCGGCATGTAGGCGTAGATATCGTTGCGGATGCTGGTCGTGCAGTTCTCCGTTAGCGCGTTATACCATTCCGCGCGTTCGCTCAATTGATTGATATGCTCCGCATAGCTGGTCAGCACCTGACGCGCAAGAGCGGGCGCAACCTGCAGCCGGTACAGATAGACATCCTCGTTGCGAAAGTCGGTGCGTAGCCGAATGACATCGCGCTCGATGGCGACAATATAGATCAATGTGAATTGACGAAAGAATCCGCGCAGCGCCGAATAGGTTTGGCCGATTTGCTTGCGGGTTTCGATCGAGACCGCCAGATAACGATTGTCGCCGAAACCAAAGCTCAAAATGGTATGGGCAATCGCTGGCGACCCCCAATGAATCAAAAATAAGTCGAGCGTGCGCAGGTCGTCGAGCTTATAAACGGCATCCAGGTAGCGCGGACTGTAATCGAATTCGCTGCGATACTCGAAATCGCGGATGTTTTTCACGCGCACTTCATCGCCGACAAAATCAATTCTGGGCAGGCGACCGACATCGGCCTGCCACGCTGCGTCGTTAACGGGCGGCACAGTCCACCACCAGACCTGTACTAACGCAATCAGTAAAATATTGACGGTGCAGGCTGCGCGAAAAGACGGCACCCGCCACAAGCTCATACCCGCTATAAATAAGTACGTTGCACAAAGCGCGATTCTCTGCGCTGTCGGGAATGGCGAAAAATATAATGCCGCCAAACTCCATAGCGAGAGTAATACCAGCGCACTCAAACCTAGCCGGCGCAGTGCCGTCCAATACCAGTGGCGCCGGGTCGGCGATATATCGCGCGACAGCGGTAACCCATTATTTGTCATCGATAATCTCCAGCCGCTCGCAGCGCTGTGATGTGCTCGTATGTATCGACTTGCCGCACCGAACCTTATCCGAACACCAGGAAGCTGCCTATGGGACTAAAGTCGTACTCGCGACGCGCGATCTGGATGGGTCGGTATTGCATTTAAAGCTGGACGCCATCGGCTTCGGCTTTCTGGTATCAATATTTTTTATCGCCAGCGGTATGAAGCTGGATGTCGACGCCCTGTTCGATGGCGGCGCCGGCTTAAAACTCACATTGGGGTTTTTTGCGCTGATCCCGCTGGCGCGCGCGTCCGTCTTCGCTTTGTATTTAAAGCCGCTCGGGGCGCGCTGCGCACTA
>DATIED010000468.1:0-3947 GCA_035455965.1 Spongiibacteraceae bacterium | reverse complement strand
AGCTGGGTTTGTTTTTGATGCTGGGCTTGTTGGTCACACCAATGCAAATGCTGCATCTCGCACTGCCGGGGCTGGGACTGGCTTTTGTTTTGATGTTTATCGCGCGGCCGCTGGCGGTGAGTTTGAGCCTGTGGCCGTTCGGCATGAACTGGCGCGAATTGCTATTTGTCAGTTGGGTAGGATTACGCGGCGCGGTGCCGATCGTGCTGGCGCTGTTTCCGATCATCGCGCGCATTCCCGAGGCGCAATTGCTATTTAACGTCACCTGTTTCGTGGTGGTCATCTCGCTGCTGGTGCAAGGCACCACGCTCGCCTCCGCCGCGCGCTGGCTGAAGCTGGAAGTACCGGCGCCGCAATTGCCGCAGCGGCGCATCCCGCTGAATCTGCCCGATCACAGCGATCACGAGTTGTACTTGTTGCCGATGCAGCAAATGCACGCCGAACCAATTCGCCGGCAATCGCTGCGGCTACCGAAAGGCAGCACGCTATTGGCGATTTTTCGCGAGCGCAGCTTGTTATTGCCAGGTAGCACCGACGAATTGCAGCCGAGCGATTGGCTGGCGGTGGCGGGCAGTTCGCGCGCGGCTGCCGACATCGGCAAATTACTGGCCGCCAGTGCGCCGGAGCGCCTGGCACCGCGCCAGTTCTTCGGCGATTTCACGTTGTCCGGCGATGCGTTATTGGCGGATCTCGAAGCGGTGTACGGCCTCGCCGTCGACGCCGATCAGAAACAATTGACGTTGAGCGCAGCCATTGCACAACGCCATCGCGGCCACCCGGTAGTAGGCGACCGCGTCGCGTTCGGTCCTGTGCAATTGGTGGTGATGGCGGTGGAAGGCGATCGCGTCACGCGCGTCGGCATGAAGTTCCCGGAGGCTTAATTTGTCGGACTGCAATCCGGTTTTATACGCTGCCACCAAATCAAAAATATAGGCCGGGCTATTGTAGGTCGGACTTCAGTCCGACACGGGCTACCTATTACTAATTACTTGTCGATGGCTCGTGCTCGACGCAGGCTTGTCGGACTAAAGTCCGACCTACAAAACTAGAAGACCGACCTACAAATAAATCCTATCTATAAATAAATGATTAGGACCAATCGTCGTCATCCGGCAATGCGTAAAACTCGCTGATGCGCTGCCAGGCATCGGCCGGCGAATCGACGAATTGAAATAAATTCAGATCGTCGGCGCTGATACAACCGGTCTCCAGTAAATGCTCGAAGTTGACCAGCTTCTTCCAGAATTCCGTGCCGTATAACAAAATCGGTACGCGCCGCACTTTACCGGTCTGTACCAGCGTCAAAGTCTCGAACAATTCATCGAGCGTACCGTAACCGCCCGGAAATGCCACCAGTGCTTTGGCGCGCATTAAAAAATGCATTTTGCGCAGTGCGAAATAGTGAAACTGAAAACACAATTCGGGGGTGATATACGGATTGGGATGCTGCTCGTGCGGCAGAATAATATTGAGACCGATGCTGCGCCCGCCGAGATCGTGCGCACCGCGATTGGCCGCCTCCATGATGCCGGGACCGCCGCCGGTGATGATGGTCATCTCGCGCTGCGGATGCAATTGATTGTGCTCGGTGACGATCTTGCCGAAATCGCGCGCCGCGCCGTAATACACGCTCAACTCGTGCTGCGTACGGGCGCGGCGCCAGCTTTTTTCAACCTCGGCATTATCCGGCTCCGCCGCGTGGCGCTCCTCCCATTCGCGCAGATGTTTTTCGGCGATATCCGGCGGGAATGCCCGCGCGCTGCCGAATACGACGATGGTGGCCTTGATATGATGCTCCTGCTGGATCAATTCGGCTTTCAGCAACTCGAGTTGTAACCGCAACGGACGTAAATCGCGCCGCAACAGGAAGTCCTGATCGAGAAACGATATTTGATACGCCGACGATTGATCGTAGGCGGTTTCAGCCTGCGTTTGGATTTCTTCTTCAGCGCTAAAAAAATTTTCGTCGCGCAAACGATTTACCATACCTTTCTCCTCGATTATTCGATCGCGAACCCCACGCGCTAGTTTAGTATGCGCTGTCGCGACAACTATCATACCGATCAGGGTTTACCGGCCGGCAGCAAGCTGGCCGCGCGATCCGCATGATCGCTCGCCAAATGCGAAAAGCGGCACATTCCTGGCTAGCAAATGATTGTAGTCGCACGTTCACGGTTACACTGTAGCGTGCCCGTTATCGATTGGCAGGAGTTTAAAATCATGGCAGCAATTTTGATCACCGGTGCCGGCCGCGGCATCGGTCTTGCGTTAGCGCAACATCTGGCCGCGCGCGGCGACCGCGTCATCGCCCTGTGCCGCGCATCCAGCCCGGAGCTGGAGCAGATCGAAGGCATTCGTATCATCGGCGATATCGAAATCACCGATAGCGCTGCCATCGAGCGGCTTGCCGCCCAGCTCGATAAACAGGCACTGGATATCGTCATTCATAACGCCGGCCTGCTCAGCGACGAATCGCTGAGCGACCTGAATATCGAGCGCATCCAACGTCAACTCGCTGTCAATGCCATTGCACCGCTGCAGCTCACCCAGGCGCTACTGCCGAACCTGCGCAATGGCAGCAAGGTGGTATTGATCAGCAGCCTGATGGGCTCGATCGAGGACAACAGTTCCGGCGGCATGTACGGCTACCGCATGTCCAAGGCAGCACTGAATATGGCGGGCAAAAGTTTATCGATCGATCTCAAAGCGGCCGGTATCGCCGTGGGGCTTTTTCACCCCGGCCTGGTGGCCACTGCCATGACGCACGGACAAGGTATGAGTACCGATCAGGCGGCAGATAATTTGATCGATAGAATCGACCAGTTATCGCTGGCCAGCAGCGGTCAGTTCTTCCGCGCCACCGGCGAACCACTGCCCTGGTGATCCGGCAGATCGGTGTATAAATCGCGGCGTAATCAGCCCCATTTAAATCGGCCGATGGCCGCCGCGAAGGCAATAACGCGCCATTTAAACGCGCCGATTTTCATCTTTAGAAATTGTTGACCGACCGAACGTTCTGTATATAATGTGATCAGCCCAAGAAAAGCTAGTATCTATTATGCTCAGTAAATTCGACGTCCCTTCCGCAGTGCTTCGTCCATCTCTCCTTAAACAATACTGGTTCATAAACAACTGGCTCATAAGCGATAGTGGCTCTTCTCGGCTGAACTGCCTGTTCAGGCAATTTTCTATTTAAATAGTTAGGGTTTTTAGCATGTCCAATGTCAGCACCGGCCACGTCAAGTGGTTCAACGAATCCAAAGGTTTTGGTTTTATCGCCCAAGAAAGCGGCCCCGATGTTTTCGTCCACTTCAGCGCGATCAATAGCTCAGGCTTCAAAACTTTGGCCGAGGGCCAAAAAGTACAGTTCAACGTCACGCAGGGCAAAAAAGGCCCGCAGGCCGAGAACGTAACGCTCGTCTAATTAATTCGCTAGCTGCTGCAACAGCTCATTGTTGCAGCAGCCAAGTGTAATTCAGGCAATGCCGGCAATCGCCCGCGTTGCTAGTCCCCTGTTATTTGAAATTTTGCGACAACGCGACCCGCGACAATACACCCGCAATCCGCGCCGAACTCCGCAATTTCAGCTACTCATAAAGCCTGAAGCAAATAGCGCACTGCTCAGTTAATGACGCGGCGGTCAGTTAATTTTGCCGGTTAATATCTCGCACACTCTCGAAACTCGTTGTCGAAACTGGTTCTCGAAAGCTGGAGGCTAATCGAACGTGTAACCGTGTCTGGCAATGACGCGGGCATCGCGCTCAGCGACGAGTTCCGCCAGCTCCGTCTCGTAGGTATCGCGGATAGAACCATGCTTCGAGGTATTCTGCGGCGGCGCCTGATCGATGAAGGCGCGCATCTCCGGGGTCACGCTCTGACCAACTTGCGCCAGCATGGCCGGGAGATCCTCGCGCAGCCGCTCCATGCGCCCCATGACGATCGGCTCT
>DATIED010000467.1:0-3982 GCA_035455965.1 Spongiibacteraceae bacterium | reverse complement strand
AACTAACAACTAACAACTAACAACTAACAACTAATTTTACCTCTCGCCACAAACCGTACAATCCTTAGCGCGCGGCAAAACCAAGCTACGCCACTCCAGCGCTTTGGCGTCGAAGATTAATAATTTGCCGATCGCCGGTGTGCCGTAGTTCGCCAACAATTTAATCGCTTCCAGCGCTTGCAGCGTACCGATCACTCCGACCAGCGGGGCCAGCACACCATTTTGCGCGCAGCTCAACTGTTCATCCTGTACCGCATCGTCGTACAGGCAGCGGTAACAGGGGCTATCGGCGCGACGCGGATCGATCACTAATAACTGTCCCTCGCTGCGAATCGCCGCGCCCGACACCAACGGCTTTTGGTTTTTCCAACACGCCGCATTCAGCGCGAAACGCGTGCGGAAATTATCCGAGCAATCCACCACCAGATCGACCGCGGCGACGCTATCGTCGAGCAGGTCGCCCTGTATTTTTTGCTCGATGGTATTTACCTTAATTTGCGAATTTAACGCGCGCACCGCATCGGCGGCCGATGCGACTTTCGCGCGCCCAATAGCGTTTTCGCCGTGAGCTATTTGCCGCTGCAAATTACTCAGATCGACGACATCATGGTCGGCCAGCCACAACTCGCCGACACCGGCCGCGGCCAGGTACAGCGCTACCGGCGAACCAAGGCCGCCGAGCCCGACAATCAACACTTTGGCCGCAAGTAATTTTTCCTGCGCGGCGATATCGAAATCTGGCAGCATAATTTGGCGGCTGTAACGCAGTAACTGTTCGTCGTTCATGGTGCTGCTCCTCCGCTGACGCGCTCGCGACCACCCCAATCGTTCCAGGTGGAAATATTCCGAAAGCCCACCACCGATAATAACGAGCGCACCGCCGGGCCCTGCTCGTAACCATGTTCGAACAATAACCATCCGCCGGGCTGCAGGAAAGACGGAGCCTGCGCTGCTATCGCCGCGATGTCTGCTAAACCATTCTGCTCCGCCACTAACGCGCGGCGCGGTTCGAAGCGTACATCGCCGCACAACAAATGCGGATCGTCGGCATCGATGTACGGCGGGTTGCTGACGATGGCATCGAATTTTTGTGCGGAAAGTGCGGCGAACCAATCGGATTGAAAAAACGTTACGTTGTCGACCGATAAATTGCGCGCATTGTGATTTGCCAATCGCACGGCATCGGCATCGATATCGACACCGCACAGCGACCACGCCGGCTTTTGCGAAGCGAGCGCCAACGCAATCGCACCGCTACCGGTACCCAGATCGAGTACGCTGGCGATTAACTGCGGCAACACTTCGAGCGCAACCTCCACCAGGCGTTCGGTATCCGGGCGCGGAATTAACGTGCTGTTATTCACCGCCAGCGGCAACGACCAGAACTCGCGCTCGCCGGTCAGATAAGCGATGGGCTCGCCCTGCAGGCGCCGCGCCATTAATTCTCGAAATAACGCTTCGTCGCTCGCGGCAATCTCGCGCTCGGGCCAGGTATATAAATAGGTGCGATTTTTTTTCAGGCAATGACTCAGTAATAACTCGGCATCTAGCGTCGGGCTATCGCTATCGGCAAGCGTATAAGCGAGACCGAGTAGATCGCGTATGGTCATTCTAAACCTGCTTCCCCTGTGAAACAGCGGAGGTGCCGCGCAGCGGCGGAGGGGGCATTTTGCAACATGCTATAACATCCGTGCCGCGACTACCCCTCTGTCGCGCGGCGCGCGATATCTCCCCTACTGCGCAGGGACGACAAGTTCGTGCGATATTGCGCCATCCCGGTGCAGCAGAAAAAATGCCGCGCATATTAAAGCAGATAGGATTCGTCATTCATCGCCCATCGCGGCCAACAGATCGGCCTGATGTTCCTGCATCAACGCGCCGACTATCGGATCGAGATCGCCCTGCATCACATCGTCCAGTTGATAAATCGTCAAATTGATGCGGTGATCGGTGATGCGGCCCTGCGGGAAATTGTAAGTGCGAATACGCTCCGAACGATCGCCGGAACCAACCAGATTGCGACGCTCGGCGGCCTGCTCCTGCTGCTGTTTATTCTGCGCCTGCGCCAAAATGCGCGATTGCAAAACCGACAGCGCGCGCGCGCGATTTTTATGTTGCGAACGTTCGTCCTGACACTCGACGACAATACCGGTCGGCAAGTGCGTGATGCGAATCGCCGAATCGGTTTTGTTGACATGCTGGCCGCCGGCGCCGCTCGCCCGGTAGGTATCGATTTTTAAATCGGCCTTGTTGATTTCGATCGCTTCGACCTCGTCGATCTCCGGCAGAACCGCTACCGTGCACGCAGAAGTATGGATGCGCCCCTGCGCTTCGGTTTTCGGCACGCGCTGCACGCGATGCGCGCCGGACTCGAACTTCAACCGCGCATATACATCCTGGCCCTCGACGCGCGCGATAACTTCTTTATAGCCGCCATGCTCGCCGGCGCTTTCGCTGACAATCTCAACGCGCCAACGCTGCTTCTCGGCGTAGCGCGCATACATGCGAAATAAATCGCCGGCAAAAATCGCCGCTTCGTCGCCGCCGGTGCCAGCGCGCACTTCGAGAAAAATATTGTGGCTATCGTTGGGATCGCGCGGCAGCAGCAAGCGTTGCAACTCCGCTGCGAGCGGCTCCAGGCGCGCGCGGCCGCCGGCCATTTCCTCTTCGGCCATGGCGCGCAACTCGGCATCGCTCTCGCTCAGCATTTCTTTGGCGGTATCGAGATCGGCCTGCACCTGGCGATACTCACCGTAGCATTTAACAACCGGCTCGATCTCGGCAAACTCTTTCGATAACGCGCGAAATTTATCCTGGTTATTGATGGTATCGGCGTCGCTGAGCAGCGCCGATAACTCTTCGTGGCGATCCAGGAGCTGATCGAGTTTCTGCAATACACTTTTTTTCATCGACAATCTTTCATAAGAGTAACTGTGTGGATTTGAGCGCGCTCATCGCGCAACGCTAAATCAGAGAAGAATAAGTAGCGCTAACGCTCGGCGTCATCGGCCGGTGGCTCGCTGTCCGCGGCCGCTTCGATTTCGAATAATTCGCGCGACCAATTGATGACCTCGCTGCGCCCCATCGCGCTGGCTTTGCGCATTTGACTGCTGGGGCTGTGCAGCAGTTTATTGGTGAGATTGCGCGCCAGACCTGACAACACCTCTTCGGGCGCATCGCCGCGCGCCAACGCACGCAACGCTTTTTCCAACTCGGCATCGCGCAGCGCTTCGGCTTTGGTGCGCAATGCTTTTACCGTCGACACGGCGTTGAGCGCGCGCATTTGCTGGTAAAACTCTTCGACGCCGGCATCGATAATAAAATCGGCCTTGCGCGCCTCGCTCTCGCGGCTCTTGCGGCCCTCGTCGACAATCTCCTTCAAATCGTCGACCGTGTACAAATAAATATCGTCGAGCTCGCCGACCTGCGCTTCGATATCGCGTGGCACCGCCAGATCGAGCATGAAGATCGGTTTGTGTTTGCGCAGTTTCAACGCGTTTTCGACCGCGCCTTTACCGAGGATCGGCAATTGACTCGCGGTGGAAGAGATCACGATATCCGCCTTTGCCAACTGCTCGGGAATTTCCGCCAGCAGCACCGCCTCGGCGTGAAATTGATCGGCCAGCTCGCGCGCGCGACTCAACGTGCGATTGGCCACGACGATTTCGCGCACGCCCTTCTCGTTGAGATGACGCGCCACCAGTTCGATGGTTTCGCCGGCGCCGATCAATAATGCGCGCGTACTGCTCAGTTCGGTAAAAATATGCTGCGTCAAATTCACCGCCGCATACGCGACCGACACCGGATTTTCGCCGATCGCGGTATCGGTACGCACGCGCTTGGCGACCGCGAATACCTGCGGAAAAATTCGTCCCAGCTCACTGCCGACACTACCGGAGTGCGCGGCAACGGCGTACGCCGATTTCAATTGGCCGAAAATCTGCGGCTCGCCGAGAATCATCGAATCGAGGCCGCTCGCCAC
>DATIED010000466.1:0-3660 GCA_035455965.1 Spongiibacteraceae bacterium | reverse complement strand
GCAATTCCCTATGCGAAAAAAATTCCCGAGCGCGCGCGCTCGGCATTAAAAGCCTGGCCGGTAGTGGAAAAGAACGGCTTCATCGCACTGTGGCACGATGTCGAAAACGGCGAGCCGAACTGGCAGTTACCGGATATTCCCGAATGGGGTCCCGGTCAATGGGGCGATTGGCGTTTCAATCGCAAACGCGTCAAGGCACACGGCCGCGAAATCATCGAAAATATTGTCGACATCGGCCACTTCCCATCGGTGCACGGCGGCGAGGCTTTGCAATTCGACAATCGGTTCACGCCGTATAGCGTGTCGCAGGAATCGCGCATCCGCTCCGATCTCAATGCCAGCATGATTCAGCCCAGCGATCTGGCGGTGGATTTGAATACGCTGCGCCATCAACAACTCGATCCGGATGCGCGGCAGTGGGGCATGGCGACTTATCATGGCCCCAGCATCATGTATTACTACACCACTTCCGAGGGCGGACCCATTGCCTATCGCAGTTGGTGGGTAAACTTTCACACGCCGATCAACGATGACGAAGTCGAGCTGACCTCGGCAATTATTCTGGCATCGCTGGACGAGCGGCCGCTGCCGCAAGCATTTGTCGATATGTATCCGCTCGCCGCTATCGCCGCGTTCGGCCAGGATGTCGAGGTGTGGAAAACCAAACTGTACCGCGCCGATCCGATTCTGTGCGACGGCGATGGACCGATTCATAAATTGCGTAAATGGTATAACCGGTTTTATCTACCGCGCAGCGAAGAGCGCTGGGACGAGCCGAGCGATGTCATCCATTGCGTAAAAAATGGTGTGTAAAAAGTATTGTGTAAAAAGTACTGCGTGGAAAAATAACAATGCGCCAATCGTCGCGCAAAAAAATGGCGGCCCGCGGCCGCCATCGCAAACATAAATCCTTCACGCGAGTTTGCGCCGTGCCGCTGCCAAAGCGATCAACCCCGAGCCGAATAACCACGCAGCAGCCGGTACCGGCACCGCTGCCGGCGACCATAACGCGTAGGTGACGGCTGGATTGTTAGCGTAGTCGTTTAGCCGATGTGCGGCGGTCAACATGATGAGGTCGTTCGGTGGCGTATTGCCGCCTTCAAGGCCTTCATTGTAGGCGGCGGCAACCCACACGCCGGGATAAGGCGTATTTACCGGCACACCGAGGTAGGGCGTGTAAACCATGCAATAAGCGAGATGTTCGCAGCCGAGCGTTCGATACGAGTAATCGTCGAACTGGCCGACCAATACCGTGTCCAGCAATGCCTGGGAAAAGTCGGTCGCCACGGCTTCCGACGGCGCGACAAACCCCAACTGATTTTGCTCGCCGAACAGCGTGTTAAAGACGCCGTCGCGAAATTCGACATCGTACAACGAGCCGTTCACGACGACGTTTTTTGCGCCGGTCATTTTACCGTTGCCGTCGACGATGGGTACGACGGCCGCTGTGGCCTGCAGAGTCGTGAAAGCGGTCGCGGCAAGCAGCAGCGCCAACGTTTGGGGCCGCAATAAATCGAGATTCTTATTCATAAAATCCATCCTGTGAAAAGTTAAGAAAATATCTGCTGCGCTGCGCTGCGCTGCGACTGCCGCTACTGCTTCTATTACTACTACAAAGGGCGGTTGCCTCATGCAGTTTTACGTCGTACTACGATCAAACCGGCCGGGCCCGGATCCGAACAACTTACGGTGCTACGGATATATGCGTTGTTACGAATAAACAGACTCGGGTTGTTAACGATGGTTTTCTTTTTGCAAATCGACATGGCTCGACGCGCCGGCACGATGATCGCCCAGCAGCACCAGGCCCAAAAACAGTGTCGAAAAAAATAGTGTCAGAACGATTTTGATAACCGCCGGCAACTGTGCGTCGGCGCCGCGCCGCCGCGCGAAATGATTGGCGCGAGCAGACATAAATAACTCCCTTATTGTGGCTGCTTAATGGTGGTCGCTTGAGTCAGGTGGCATTCGAGGTCGATGGGACGAGCGATCCGGCCGGCAAGTATCTGGCGTCGGGCCCTTGTTTGTCTGTCCCATGAAGGCGGTACAGCGTTGAGTCTTGCTGCGCTGTCGTTGCCGACGGCGTGCATGCTAGGCTGCGTCTATGTCCGACACCATTGCTTCAACTGGCGCAACGCGCGCCGCGCCCCCGTTCAAAGTGCTGATCGTCGAAGACGACGCGCGCTTTCGCGATGCTTTTGCCAGCGCGATAAATGCCGCGGCCGATATGACATTGGCCGGTGTCGCGAAAGACTTCGCGAGTGGCCTGGCGCTGCTGGCCGCACAGCCCGATGTGATGCTGGTGGATCTGGAGTTGCCGGACGGCAATGGCATGGATTTGATTCGCGAAGCGGCGCGCACGCTGCCGCAATGCGATGTGATGGTGGTGACGATTTTCGGCGACGAGCAGAACGTGCTGCGCTCGATCGAGGCCGGTGCCACCGGTTATTTATTGAAGGATCTGCCCGCCGGGCAATTAATCGAACAGATTCGTATCCTGCGCGCCGGCGGTAGTCCGATCAGCCCGATTATCGCGCGGCAATTATTGAATCGTTTTACCGCGCCTGCGCCGTCGAAACCAGCCAATGCGACTAATGCGAATGGTGCCGATACAAATAGCACCGATGCGAAACAACAGCGGTCGCCGCTTTCCGAGCAGGAGACCAATGTGCTGGCGCTGGCTGCGAAGGGCTACAGTTACGATGAAATCGCGGGCTTGTTACAGCTCTCGCACCACACTGTTCAAACCTACGTGAAACGCATCTACCGCAAGCTACAAGTGCATTCAAAGATTGAAGCGCTGTCCGAGGCGCGACGCCTGAGTCTGATCAGTCTGTAATTATTTCCATCGACGCGTGGGGCGTGTCATTCGATACGCCGTTGCACGCAATTCGACATCGCCGAACGGTGTGTCGAATGACACACCCTACAAGTTATCGGTGCACCGGCAACCGTAAACGGATCGTGGTACCGCCGCCATTGCTACTCTCGATCGCCAATTGTGCATTGAGCCGTTGCGCGCGCATGTGCATGCCGCGCAGACCGCGCCCGGCTGTCGCCGCTGCCGCCAAATCGAAGCCGCTGCCGTCGTCGCGCACATTCAATTCGATGTAGCCCGGATCGTGGCGCACCATTAATGCCAACTCCGAGGCGGCGGCGTGTTTCAGGGCATTGGCGATCGCCTCCTGCGTCAGCCGTAATAAATCCAATGCCAGCGACGGTTCGAGCCAGTCCAGCGCCGGCAAATCCGCCATCTGCCAGTGCAGCCGCACGCCGGCTGCTTCGATGCGATGCTGCAAGCGGTAGCGCAGCATGCCGAGCAGGGTGGATAAATCTTTCGAGGTCGGCTCGAGCGAATCGACCACCAGCCGCAAATCGTCGATACACTCGCGCAGGACCGCCGCGGTCTGCGGCACGCTGAGCTCGCCGCGCTCCAACAATACCAGCGACGACGACAGCGCCGAGCCGAGACCGTCGTGCATGTCCTGCATCACGCGCTGGCGTTCGCGCAGCACCGATTGTTGATGCTGCGCGTCGAGCAGATGCTGCTGCTCCACCTGCAGGGCCGCCGTTAATTGTTGTGCGTGCAAGCGCTCGACAATGGCGCCGCGCATCGCCCGGTTCAATTCGCGGCCGAAGTGCAATACCACCGCCGCAAAT
>DATIED010000465.1:0-8661 GCA_035455965.1 Spongiibacteraceae bacterium | reverse complement strand
GGCTCGCCGACTCGAATGGCCGCATCCAGTTGTTGCTCGATTAAGTTTTCGTTTTGATTGGAAACTAATAGCTGCAAGCGGATATTGGGATAGCGCCGCATAAAATCGAAAAAGCAGCGGCCGAACCGCTGCTGCGTGAAGTTGACGGGCGCGGTGATTTTCAGCGTTCCGGATAACTCGTGCTGCACGGCATCCAACTGCTCCGTTACCGCCTGCAGGTCGTTGAGCAGCGGTCCGCAGGCATCGAAATAATGCTGACCGATCTCGGTCAATGCGAAATGGTGGGCACTGCGTTCCAGCAACCGACAACCCAGGCTTTGCTCCAATTTCTGCAGGCGCCGGCTCAGTGTGGCGATCGGTATCTGCAATGCCTTGGCGCTGGCGCGTAGACTGCCTTGTTGAACGGTGGTCTGGAATAGCTGCAGATCGTCGAGCGACGTGCGTGATTTCATATATGGAATCTACCTATCCAGTATTGGCCATTACCAATCATATATGAAATCTATATGCTGACCAGTAGATGAAGATAGGCTGTCGCAAATGTCAGTTGTCGTAAATGATCGTCGTTGTAAATAAGGAGTACCGATCCATGTCGCTGAACCGGAATCTGACCGCCACCTGGCTGATGGTAATAGCCGCTACCTTTTTCTGGGGCAGCAATTTCAACGCCGCGCGCGCCATCGCCGGGCAACTGCCGCCGTTAACCGCAGCCGGCGAGCGCTTCGGCATCGCAGTTTTAGTGCTGGCCGCGATGCGGCTCTGGCAAGGCCACGCGGAGTCCCAGCTCAGTGGCAAGGATATGCTTGCGCTGTGCGTATTGGGGCTGATCGGCGTATTCGGTTTCAACACCGCATTTTTCACCGCGCTGCACACCACATCGGCATTGAACGCCGCGCTGATTATGGCGCTGTCGCCGCTGGTGACTAATTTATTATCGGTGTGGCTGTTACGCGCCAGTATCGGCGCACTGCAATTGCTCGGTATCGGCATTGCGTTTGGCGGCGTCGCGCTGGTGATCACCGGCGGCAATCTGGCGGTGGTGCATATCGCGGTCGGCGATCTATGGATGTTGGCGGCGTGCCTGGCGTGGAGTTTCTACAGCGTGCTGGTGCGCAAACACGCCGCGCACATTCCATCCGCGCAACAGGCGCGCTGGACGGTATCGGCCGGCGCGACGGCGCTGATTCTCTTTGCGTTGGTGCACGATCAGCCGCTGAACTCGATCGCCCAACAATCCGCATCGACGCTGCTGATTTTGTTGTATATGGCGACTTGCGGCACGGTGTTGGCGTATTTATTCTGGCTGCGCGGCATTCAGGAGTTGGGGCCGCAGCGCGCGGTGCTGGCGTTCAATCTGGTACCGGTGTTTACGCTGCTGATCAATCTGGCGCTCGGACAATTGCCGCAGCCGATCCAATTTATCGGCATGGCCTTGGTGTTTGCCGGCGTGCTGATTTCCAGCGGTTGGCGGCCCTCCTGGTTCGCGGCCAAACCGCTACGTGTCTGAATAAAATGACATGCGCCGGCTCGGTCGCAAAAAATAAACGACCGGGCTGTCACAATTCACAGTCCTCTTACGTCTAGTAGTGAATTACATCTGTACGAACCGTCTAGTTGGGGCGAATCATGATGGAAAACGCGCTGGATATTTTCGCCAAACATCGCCCGCGTTTATTTGGCATTGCCTATCGCATGCTCGGCGCGCGCAGCGACGCCGACGATATTCTGCAAGAAGCGTATCTGCGCTGGGCCGGTATCGATATCGCCACCGTAGAGAATGCTGAGGCATGGCTGGTTACGGCGACCACGCGGCTCTGCATCGATCGCCTGCGCGCCGCGAAGGCCGAGCGCGCGGCTTACACCGGTCCCTGGTTGCCGGAGCCGATGGTGGCAATACAAGCGGACGAGGCGGAGCTAACGGATTCGCATTCGCCGGAAACGGCGGCGACGCTGGCCAGCGAAATCTCGTTGGCCTTTCTCTTGGTATTGGAGCGCCTGGCGCCGGAGGAGCGCGCGGCGTTTTTACTGCGCGAGGCATTCGATTTCGATTACGACGAAATCGCCAATATTCTCGGCAAGAGCGCCAGCGCCTGTCGCCAGATCGTGCATCGCGCCAAGGAGCGCGTGCAGCAGGCGCGACCGCGTTTCGATGTCGCGCCGGGCGCGCATAAACAATTGCTGGAATCCTTTGTCGAGGCGGTGACTTCGGGCGATACCCATCGAATGCTAAAACTGTTTGCCACCGACGCGAAAATGTTTGCCGATGGCGGCGGCAAAGTCACCGCCGCGCTGCGCGTATTGCAGGGCAACGAGCGGCTGGTGCGCTTGTATCAGGCGATCGGTCGCAATTCCAATGGCACGATTCGCTTCGAGTTCGCCGAGGTCAACGGCGAGCTGGGGCTCCTGCATTACAATCAGGAGCAACTGGCTTCGGTGTATTCGTTCGTCACTGACGGTAAGCAAATCCTGGAAATCTACGCGGTGCGTAACCCGGATAAGTTGACGGGTGTCGTTAAAAAGTTTCATTGATTTAAAATAAAAAATTAGCGGCTCGCTGTCACAAGTATCTCGCCTGGCGCGTCTGAGTTAATGAGAGTCGCAAATAGTTTGCGGATCAACTTGGAGAACATCGCCATGACCACCGCCCGTTTAGCCTATCACTCAGCCGTGCCCAATGTATTCAAAGCGCTGGTCGATCTGACCGCCAGCGTAAAAGATGCCGGCCTCGATACTCAATTGATCGATCTGGTATTCCAGCGCATCTCGCAACTTAATGGCTGCGCGTACTGCGTCGATATGCACTGGCGCGATCTGCTCGCGCACGGCGAGGACCCGCAGCGCCTGAACAGTTTAACGACCTGGCGCGAAGTGGATTTTTTCACGCCGCGCGAATGCGCCGCGCTGAATTGGGCCGAGAAGGTCACCAATATTCAGCAGGGCCATGCACCCGACGCCGATTACGAAATGCTGCACGAACATTTTTCCGAAACCGAAATCGCTGCGTTAACCTGTGCGATTGCGCTGATGAATATGTGGAATCGATTGGGCATCAGTTTTCGCCTGCCGGTGGCGAAGCGCAAAGTTGCTGTTAATTAAAAAATTCCTTGGTTGGAAATTACGCTTGTGTGAATAAAGTCGGCTGCAGCGATTAACGCAGCGCAATATTTTGCGGAGTGCTTGGGCATTTGCCGGGCGGGCGATGGCCGGGAGCGATAGAAGTTAGGTTCAGATGTTCGCTCATCGGTCATCACTGACCTTCGGCACTTCTCCAGCATATTCTGCGAAGCAGTCACTCTATTACACACCTCGCGCTCGATCGGCGGGACTGACGGCGCCGCCGCTGTCGCATAGCAGTCATCTGATTCTTCCATTTTGTCGATATTTCTCAGTAATTAAGGGCTCCCATTACCAGCTATTGTGGTGTGAACCGAATTTTGCGATTTTTACAGAGGTATAAGCAGCACTATTGACAGGTACACTGCAGCTTTATATTCTCGGTCGAAGAATTAACAATAAAAAGCAACTTGTTCAGGGATGCCCACCGTAAATTCCCCTCTCGTTGATCGATGTAAATTTTTTAGACCTGCGCAAATTAAATGCGCTGTGCGTTTGCAATACGTTTATCGGAAACCAGTTTCCAAATAAATTTTTCGCAATGCCATGCAGATAGTGTTTATCGCGAAAATCATCGGACAACCGAGTAAAACCGTCAATTTCATTCTGGAGATCGGCCATGGAAAACCAAAATAAAGCCGTATTGCGCGCCAGTGCCCTGGCACTGCTGGTAAGCGCCGCCATAAGTAGCCCGGCTTGGGCAGTCAGTTACACCGTTACCGATCTCGGCAAAGCCGACGGTTGGTATAGCAGCCCCTCCGCCATCAACAACAGCGGTCAGGTAGTGGGTCATTTAGGTTATGAAACCGCAGGGGCCAATGTCTCTACCCATGCGTTCCTGTACAGCAATGGCGCGATGACCGATCTCGGCACATTCGGCGGACCGGTTGGCTATACCGATGGCATTAACTACGGCTATGCCAATGGCATTAACGACAGCGGTCAAGTGGTGGGTTCTGCAGCCGGGAAAGGCTATGGCTCTCCGCGTGCGATCATTTACAGCAATGGCGCGACGACCGATCTCGGCACATTTGACGGCTGGGCAAGCTATGCCAATGGCATCAACAACAGCGGGCAGGTGGTGGGTTATGTAGATACGGGGGACGATACGTATGCGTTCCTCTACAGCAATGGCGCGATGACCAATCTCGGCGCGCTCGGCGGCACGTGGAGCAGTGCCACTGGCATCAACAACAGCGGTCAGGTGGTGGGTGTTGCAAGCGTGGGCAATACCGGTCATGCGTTCCTCTACAACAATGGTGCGATGACCGATCTCGGCACGTTCGGCGGCTCTTATAGCTACGCTAATGGAATCAACGACAGCGGTGAGGTGGTGGGCTGGGCAAGCACGACAGACGATGCCGCCGGCCATGCGTTCCTCTACAGCAATGGCGAGATGATCGATCTCGGCAATGGCATTGCCTCTAGCATTAACAACAAAGGTCAGGTGGTGGGTTATGCATACACGGAGGGCGGTGGTGAAGGTGCGTTCCTCTACGACTCCGGCAGTCTGCTGGATTTGAGTACGCTGCTCGACCCCAATTCGGGCTGGACATTGTATAACGCAACCGGAATCAACGATCTCGGTCAGATCGTGGCCACGGGATCACTCAATGGTATTTCGCACGCCGTTCTCTTGACTCCGAGTGCTGTCCCACTTCCCGCTTCCGCGTGGTTAATGCTGTCTGGCCTCGGCGGTCTCGGAGCACTGAAAAGAAAACGGCGCTGATATTTGTTGGCGCCCATCAGCGAACTAAATAAATATCTCCCGATTTTTCCTGGACGCTTATTTACGGACGGATACGGAAATTGCGAATATGAAAATAATTCCGCTCATCGCGCTGTTGTCGCTGATCATCGGCATCAATATCTGCCATGCAAAACCCTCCGCCCCAAACGTATCGGACCAGCCGCCACTGGTGGCCGATAGTGGGTTTGCCGCGCTGGCTTTACATGACTGTCAAACGGATCTCCGCTACTTCAATCAGGTATTCGGTTGGCAAGTCGCGTGGCCATCGCAATGGGCATCCATTGTCGGTGCTGGAGCGAGCGATACAGCCGCAACCGCAACCACAGCAACAGCACTGACTCGCTGGAGAGAGGCGCCGGCCGTGATCGACACTGCCATCGAGATACTCCGGCGCGGCATTGACCATCATGAGACGGCACCACGGCCTGTTGTCCTGCGGGTATATCAGCAGGTCAGCGATCTGACTGCGCTATTGGCCAAGGATTCGTCGCCCTATCTGTTCGCGTCCCAAAACACCGAGGCAGCGCGGCAATGGAATACGATGATCAGAGAAGCGATGACGCCCGCCATGCGCCGCTTTGAGGTTTTTTTGCAGCATGAATATCTGCCTGCGGCGCGCACGGCGCCGGGTTTGTCGGGTATCGCTAACGGTGAAGCGTGTTTTACCGAGGCCGTGACCTGGTGGTCGACGCTAAGCCCTTCGGCGGAAGATATCGAAACCACCGGCACACGGTTATTGGACGAAACACGCAACGCGCTGCTGGCCAGTGACAATCAGGGCGCAGGCTTTAGCGAAATCATGGAACGATTGCGGGCATTTCAGGCCCATAACCCGACCACCTCGAAGGAACTGGTCGCACTCTCGGCAGCGGCCATCAAGCGGGCTGACGCCGCCACGTCATCGCGTTTTTCCCACAAAGCAGGCGGCCCCATCGAAGTGGTCGAAATGCCGGCGCACATTCAAGGCTCCTTTCCTGCCGGGCGTTATGTCGCCGCGCAGAGCAACGAGCCCGCCGCATATAGCA
The DNA here is from genome assembly GCA_035455965.1 of Spongiibacteraceae bacterium. Lineage (GTDB taxonomy): Bacteria > Pseudomonadota > Gammaproteobacteria > Pseudomonadales > CAMLJR01 > CAMLJR01. The sequence goes on along the minus strand of DATIED010000465.1, from coordinate 2,772 downwards.
TTAATCCGTCGCGTCCCCAGGAGCGCCGCCTGATGGCTGAAGTCATCGCCTTTCATGAAGCCATACCCGGTCATCATTTATATTTCACCTATCCTCGGCAATCAGCAAGCTCCGACGTTAACGCTGGGATCGTTGAAGGCTGGGCGATTTACACCGAATATCTCGCCGATGAAATGGGTTTGTATTCCAGCACGCTCGACCGTCAAGGCATGATCGCGAAACACCTATGGGCGGCCAGCCGTCTGTTGGTGGAACCGGGTTTACATCTTCACCATTGGTCGCGTGAGCGGGCGATCCAATTTATGCTCGACAACACCCTGCTCTCGCGCACGGAAATTGAAATCGAGGTCGACCGCTATATCGCCATGCCGGGGCAGTCGTTGAGTTATATGCTGGGCGCGAACCTGATCATGGAAGAGCGCGAACGCGCGCATGCCGCATTGGGTGAAAAGTTCGATATCGCCGCGTTCCATGATGTGATTCTTGCGAACGGCGGTCGCCCGCTGCCCGTCGTGCGCGCCGATATTCGCCGCTGGGTGTCCGATCAGGTATCGACATCAGGCAACAGCGGATCGCAGGTCAGTGGCTAGGTAGTTTATTGTGGCGCTTAATAATCACGGAAAGCCGGGACAGATTTATTTGTTAGGGCTTATCAGTGAACTAAATAAATCCGTCCCGATTTCCCCGCGATAGATTGCCTCGTAAAGTAGAGTTCCCTGAGCAACCGGCCTGCTAAATACGACTGGCTAAACGGCATAGTCTAGGGCGTCTGAATCCTACTTAGGCTCACGAGGAGGTCGCTTACACGAGCTCTTGTATTCTACCGGGCAATCCCCATTACATCGCTAATAGTTGATGATAATTAATGGAGGTACTATGAGGCTGGAGTCGTTCAGGGTTCGTAACTATCGCTCTATCAATGACAGCGGGGAAATTGCGGTCTCTCGGATAACCGCCTTCCTGGGGCGAAATGAGAGCGGCAAATCGAACCTACTTCGTGCGCTACACAGCTTAAACCCCATCGAGGGGTTTGAGGCTCTAAAGCCCATAAAGGACTTCCCAAGGCATAGGCGCCTAGAAGAGTGCACCGAAGACACTACGGTGCTGTCAACAACCTGGATTCTCGAGGACGATGACAAGAAAGCTCTATTGGAGATACTGCCTCGCGCTACCGAAGTGGAAAAGCTCACCATTGGTCGGAGCTATCAAGGCAAAACCAGGACGGTGGGATTCCCTGAATTAAAAGCTATTCCTTTCGAGGAAGCTGACGTCAAAAGCAAGGTAAAGAAGGTAGCTGCTGCGGTTCGGGCTGCGGCTCAAAAGCAAGAATCACCTGCCTCGTTAGAGGCTGCAGCCGATGCCTTCGAGGCGGCGATATCCGCTAAGTGGCGCGATACATGGGCTACTCAGGTGGTGGCGGCAGCAAAATCCCTACGGACTGCACTAGCTGGTGCGGACGCCGAGCTGTCTGACAAACAGGAAGAGATATTCTCGGAGCTGGAGGAGCTAGCCGTTAGTATCCTCGCCGACAAGGATGCGCAGCAGCAGGCACGTAACTGGGCTGTTGGTGCTATTCCTAAGTTCATCTACGTTGATGAATACCCTGAGCTCGACGGCCACCAAGATATCGCTGCTTACCTCGATAGAAGGTCACACGCGCAACTTTCGGGTTCGGATAAGAACTTCGAGAAATTGTGTAAGGTCGCGGGACTCGATCCCGATGAGCTGCAGCAGCTTCACGGGCAGAACGATTACGAGACGAGAAATCAACTCGCGAACCGTGCCAGCGCCGTAGTCACCGGCGAGATAAAACGACTCTGGAAGGATCGCGCACTGAAGATTCGCTTTAATTTGGATGCGAGCCATCTCGATACGATCATCTCAGATCCGACTAGCACCTATGATGTAGAAGTCAATCTCAACGATAGAAGCCGAGGTTTTCAATGGTTCTTCGCTTTCTACATCACGTTCTCAGCTGACACAGACGGAGGTCATGCGGAGAATGCTGTGATCTTGCTGGACGAGCCAGGCCTATATCTGCATGCGAAGTCCCAATCAGACTTGCTCCATCATTTAGAGGCGGACTTCTCGAATCAGATTCTTTACTCCACGCACTCGCCCTTTATGGTGCCGACGCATGCTTTGGATTCGGTTCGTACCGTAAACATTGCAGAAGAAGTTGGTACTACGGTCACTAACGATCCAACAGGGGACTCTAGGACGCTGTTCCCGCTTCAGGCGGCGCTGGGCTATGACCTTGCTCAAAGCCTATTTGTTGGCCCTAACAATCTTGTTGTAGAGGGGGTCACGGACTTTTGGATTTTGAGCGCGGTCAGTGCGTATTCGTCTGAGAAAGGGGGTGCAGCTCTGAGCCCCACGCTTACAATGACTCCTGCAGGCGGAGCGCAGAAGGTATCGTATATGGTCGCGCTACTGACCTCTGAATCTTTGAATGTGCTGGTTCTCCTGGACGCTGAGCGCGATTCTAAGGCAACCAGGGACGAACTCCTCAAAGCAAAGCTAATCCGCGAACAAAATGTTGTTTTCGTGTCTGAGGCGTTCTCTTCCCCGCCTAACGAAGCAGACATTGAAGACTTGCTGGACGCTGCGGTTTACGAAGCTCTTGTGCGGGAGAGCTATAGCAAAGAGTTGAAGGGTAAGACTCTAAAGCTAAACGCGAACATCCCGCGAATTGCAAAGCGGATTGAGGCTGCCCTCGCAGATCTAGGAATTCCCTTCCATAAGACTCGACCAACTAGGCTGTTTCTAAAG